>USJA01000048.1 GCA_900554875.1 uncultured Clostridium sp.
TTATATATTGGTAATTTTGCTTGTAATATTATCCCTATTTAAAGGAGGCTTTTATAAATCAGATATACTGTTAGTGAGTATTATTGTATCAATAGTCGCATTAATAAAAATAATTTTTTTAATTTGTTATAATATAAAAAATAAAAGTTATAGTATTGATGTGATTTCAGTACTACTTTTGTTACTCTCATTTAGTTATCTATTACCAATTATTTTTAATAATTATTCTGATTTAAATGATAGTATATATGAGTCTATAAGGTATTTTGGCTTATATTTTGTATACACAATAGTCAAAAATTCAGATAATAAAAAAATATATATATATACAATAATTGCAATTACACTTTTGCAGTGTGTATTAAGTGTAGACGCTGTAGGTAACAGATACTTAGAAAATTTTTTAACTAATATTGATTCGGGATACTTAGACAGAGATTATACTAGAATGTCGGGGACACTTCAATACGCAAATGTACTTGCAATTTTATGTTTGATATCAGCTATTTTTACTAATCATTTTGTACATAAAGAAAAAAATATAGTTATAAATTCTCTATTGTATGGAGTTATATTTATACTTTTATCAACAATTATCCTTACAGGATGCAGGGCAGTAATTTTACTTTGCATAATTTTGGCTATAATATATTTTGTAGTAAACAGAAAAAACATAGTGAACAACATTTTAATGTATTTACCTTTAGCAGTTATAACTGGTATATACACTAGTTTAATGTACAAAAATATGCTTAGTACTAATGTGTATATTATATTTTTTATATGTACATTTCTAACAATATTTTATAGAATTATATTTTTAAAAATATATAATTTGTATATAATAAGTACAAAGATATACTAAAAGGAAAAATAAAAATAAGAAAAGAATATAAATTAACGCTTTGTTTTTTCTTGTTAATATTAATTGTTGTATATTGTATAATTGCAATAACGTATACAAGACCTTTGATTATTACAGATACAGATAAAATTGATTCAAAGTGTTTAATTTTAAATAGTGTTAATGAAAATTATAATATAATAACATTTAATATAAGGGGAAATAGTGATGTAAGATATAGTATAAAGCTTAATAGTGTTGATAAAGAAAGTAAAGAAAAAGAGATAAAGACGTTCAATTATTATGATAATGTTAGTGGTAATTTTAAATATGAATTTAACCTAGATAAAAATATAAAATACTTAAAAATGTATATTAAGTGCGATAAAGGAGAAATAACTTTAAATAATTTATATTTAAATGATAAGAAACAAAAATTAGATTATTTATTCATTCCAAATGAAATTATAAATAGATTTAATGATTTATTTACGGGATCAACAAGTACATCGGATAGAATTACATATTATATTGATGCATTAAAAATAACAACAAAAAGCATAAAAAACTTTGTTATAGGTACAGGAGGAGAAGGATTTAATAATATATATGATCAAATAAAAACTAAGGAATATAGTTCAACTGAAGTACATAGTTCATTTTTGCAGATTTTTGTTGAAACTGGAGCTATTGGCTTTAGTATAGTAATATTGCTTTTAGTATATGGAGTAATAAATTCCAAGAATAATTACATAAAGATTGCATATATAATTTTTGTTTTGCACTCGTTTGTAGATCTTAATTTTTCATATATGTTTGTAATATATGTGTTTGGAATTTTACTTGCAAGTTTAGAAATTAAGTATAAGAAAGGTAATAAAAATCTGCATAATGGTAAATATATATTTTGTATAACATATATATTAGGAGTGATATTTGCTATTTTTACTGCTATAATATCTTTTAGGGCATGGTTTGCTTTATATATGAGTATACCGAAGTATGAAGAGGAAAATTTAAATTTAGCCCTTCAAGCAAATGTTGTTAATAAAAAAGAAAAAAGAGTAATGTTGGATCCCTATGAATTTAATTATAGGAAAAGTATGGCTAAAGAGTATTTTACATATTTGAATTTGCTTTGTAATGAGAGTATTAATGATCATGAAAAAAAGAATATGTTAGATAAAGAAATAGAAAATATAATAGATAATATTTGTTTAAATGCAAAAGAAATTTTAAATAACAATAAATATAATAAATCACAAATTATGTATGCATGTGAATCATATTTAAGCACTATTTACTATATACGTAAAGTTTATACTAATGACCATGATATGAACAAAAAATGTGATGAAAACTTAAATATTGTGCAAGAAAAGTTAAATAAAGTTAAGAAAATGAATAAAAATCAAGATGTGTTAATTCAAAATATAGAGAATATGCTAAAAAGGTACAAAGTGGTAAATTAAAAATGTTAATTAAAAAAACACTTGTTAATACTTGTCTTTTATAACCTTTTATGTTATAATTGTTATATTAAAATCGAATTTAGGGGGAAATGCAAAATGGGATGGATAGATTGGACGCTTTCAATAGCTACAGTAGTAGTTGGTATAATACTTACAATAGTAGTAATGATGCAAAATAGTAAGGATTCTCAATCAGTATTAACTGGTGCGAATACTTTTTATGGTTCAAACAAATCAAAAACTTTAGATGGTGTATTATCTAAATGGACTGTGGGTCTTGCAATATTATTTTGTGTATTATGTTTCTTAACTACTGTTGCAATAATTAAATAAAGGAAAAGTTATGAATAGTATTGATATGATTAATAAAAATAGTAAAAATTATTTAAGAAGAAAGGAAGCGTTGACTTCCTTTTTTTCAAATAAAGAGTATAAATTGATGACAAAAAGACAAATAATAAACTTTTTTAATGTTCCTAAAAATGACATAGGTATATTGGATGAAATTATTTATGATTTAGAATGTGAAGGTATTGTTTATATAGATGATAGTAAACGATATGTGCCATTAAACAGAACATCTGCAATAAAATGTATATATGAGGCCAAGTCTGAAAGATTTGGATTTGGAATAGTAGATGGTTCGGATGATATATATATATCATCAAATAATTCTTTAGGTGCTATGAATAATGATGAAATTTTAGTCGAACAAATTATTGATTCTTCTCATAAAAAAGAGGGAAAGGTCATCAAAATACTAAAAAGAAATACAAATACGGTAATAGGTAGATATATAAAAAATAACAATTTTGGCTTTGTCGAACCTATTGATAAAAAAATACCTGATATATACATACCTAAAAAGGAATCTATTGGACGTGTTGATGGACAAATTGTTGAAGTGAAAATCATTAAATATGCAACCAGTTCTAGTAAAGCAGAAGGAAAAATTTTAAGGATGATTGCTAGTGGAAAAGATGAAAAGTCGGAAGTAAAAGCGTTAAGTGCGACTTATGGCCTAGAGCAAATGAAAGAATTTTCTTCAAATATTAAAGAGGAATTAAGGAAGATTCCATCTAAGGTTTTAGGTAATGAAATAAAAAATAGGGTCGATAGAACAGCTGAAAAAGTATATACAATTGACGCAAGTGATGCTATGGATTTAGATGATGCCGTACAGGTTAAAAAAAATAGTAGGGGATATATTTTATCTGTGTATATAGCTGACGTTTCTCATTATGTAAAAGATGGAACATTTTTAAATAAAGAGGCAATTTACAGGGGGACAAGCATATATGTTCCAGGTACAGTTATTCCAATGCTACCTAAAAAACTTTCAAATGGAATATGTAGTTTAAATCAAGGTGTAAAAAGGTTAACTCTTGCAATTGATATTTTATTTGACAAAGATGGTAATGTTATAGAAAGCAATGTGTTTAAAGCTGTAATAAGAGTAACTAAAAAAATGTCATATGATAAGGTGTATAAGGTTATATGTAATGATGATGAAAAAGTATTAAAAGAATATAGCGATTACATAAATGATATTATGCTTATGAAAGAGTTAGCTATTATATTAAATAAAAAAAGGAAACAAGCAGGAAGCATAGATTTTGACATACCTGAAACAAAAGTTGTACTAGATGAGAATAAAAAGGTTGTCGATATAAAGCCATACGAAATTACAATTGCAAATAAAATAATAGAAGAGTTTATGCTTGCTGCAAATATGCAAATTGCTGAAAAATTTTATTTTCTTGATATTCCATTTATATACCGTATTCATGAAAAACCAGATGAAGAAAAATTAAGAGAACTAAATGAAATATTAAGTTTATACAAACTTAGGTTAAAAGGAATAAAAAATATACATCCAAAAACTTTATCAAACTTAATTGATAACATTGAAGATGAAGAAGAAAAAAAAATTATTTCAAGTTATATGTTAAGGACTTTAAAAATCGCAAAATATTCTGAAGAGTGTTTAGGGCATTTTGGACTTGCTGCAAGATTTTATTGTCACTTTACATCTCCAATTAGGAGGTATCCGGATTTATTTATTCATAGGGTAATATCTGACTATATCGAAGATGGATATATGTTAAGTGATAAAAAAATATCTAAGTATTCTGCACAGGCTATAGAATATTCGAAAACTTCTAGTGAAACAGAAAAAAATGCGACATTAATAGAAAGAGATTTTGATGATCTATATAAGTGTATATATATGAATAGGTTTGTTGGTGATGAATTTGAGGCTGTGATTTCAAATGTCACATCTTTTGGAATATTTGTAAGACTTGATAATACAGTTGAAGGGTTAATTTCATTTGACAATATTAATGATTTGGATTATTATATATATGATGAAAAAAAACATAGACTTATTGGAAAAGAAACAGCAAAAACTTTTAAAATAGGTGATAAATTAAAAGTTAAACTTATAAGGGCAGATATAAAATTAAAAGAAATTGACTTCATGATTGTTTAATTTAAGGAGAGTAAAGTATGGTAGATAATAAAAAAAGAAGAAATGTTCCAAAAAAATTAAATGAAAAAGAACATGTAAATAATGAAAAAAACGTAGGTACTAATAAGGATAGTAAAATAGATTTAAAAAGCATTATCAAAGGTTATATAGGCTTTTATAAACAAAAACTCATGAGAAAACATATAATTGTTTATATTATTTGTCTTGTGGTATTTTTTGTAATGATTGCAACATTGATTTCTAAAATAAATGCTACACCTAATATTGCTGAGCTTGCACAAAAAGCTAAGGAAGCAAGTGAAACATCAGAAGGAATTTTTTCGCTAATTTTTAAGAAAAAGATTTCACTTGTTTTTATAATTATATTAGCGGGTATTGCACCATATTTCTTTATTCCAGTAATTGGAATAGCATATTCATCTAGTCTTGCATATGATATTGCCTCTAACTTTAATGTACTAACTGGTAAAGCAAGTGTGGTTCCTATGTGCATAGGAGCTGTTGTACAGTTAATTGCTGTAGGATTATCTGTTGCAACAGGAATAGAATATTGCTTACTTAGTACAAAAAAATGGAGATATGCGAGAAATCAGGATTATTCAATGATTGATTTTAAAAGAAATCTTTATGAAGCAACGAATAATAAGAAAAAGTTAAAAGAGATAACCAAGAAAAAAGAAGAAAAAGCTAAAAAAAATGAGAAAAATAATGTAAGTATACCATATGGATATTTTTTAATTTCATTTGTCATAAGTGTGGTAATTATAACTATAGGAACATTAATAGCAAGAGTTTAGGAGGAAAAATGAGAACAAGATATAATCCAAAGGCTAATGATATAATAGAGAGTTTTGATAGATATATTAAAGATGTAAAGACATTACAAAATGTATTAAATGAAAATAAAGAAAAAAAGATATGTATTGAAATAGGAATGGGAAAGGGAGATTTTATATCTAATATGGCAAAACTAAATCCAGATAATGTATATATTGGAATTGAATTGTCACCACAAGTACTTGCTCTAGCAATTAAGAAATTAAATAGGTTTGAAGAAGAAAATGGTATATCTTTAAAAAATTTATACTTTATGTCTTTTGATGCTTTAAAATTACTTGATTATTTTAGTGAAAATCAGGTTGATGTGCTATATTTAAATTTTAGTGATCCTTGGCCTAAAAAAAGGCATACAAAAAGACGTCTTACTTACAAGACTTTTTTAGAAAATTATAAAAAAGTCTTGAAGGAAGATGCAATTATTGAATTTAAAACTGATAATAGGGGGCTTTTTGAATATAGTTTAGTCAGTATGCAAAATTTTGGTATGGAATTTATTGAGGTATATTTAGATTTGCATAATACAGAGGTTTTTAATGTAGAAACTGAATATGAAAAGAAATTTTCACCTTTTGGACCTATTTATAAATTAGTTGCAAAATTTTAGATAATTAGTATATATTAATTTTACTAGAGTATAATATGTATATGATAAAAAAGAATAAATTTTAATAAAATTTGTATAAAATGTTGACAAAATAAAAGAAATAATGTAAAATTAAAAGTACTGTGAGCGGTGGATATAGCGCAGTTGGTTAGAGCGCCAGTTTGTGGCACTGGAGGTCATGGGTTCGAATCCCATTTTCCACCCCATATGTATTAAGTTTATATATTGGGCTGTAGCCAAGTGGTAAGGCAGTAGACTTTGACTCTACCATGCGCAGGTTCGAATCCTGCCAGCCCAGCCAAACTGAATTTTTGTTGAACTCTATAGTTTTTTGGATAATAAAGAGTTTGATGAAAATAAAATATAAGTCGATTAAATCGGCTTTATTTTTTACCTTTTTTAGCTGAGAGAAGAATTAATAGAAAATTATAAATTAATTCGTTATGCATGCTATTTAATAGCACAAAAAATAGAAAATAAATAAAATCAACACTTGAGTGGATAAACCAAGAAAATAAAATTTTGGAATATTTTATAGTAATATCAAAGTTTACTCTTTTTTACTGAGTTTTCTGATGGAATGTTGCAAATAATTTAAAGTAAGGTATAATTAATGCGAAAATGTTATATTACTATTTAAAGGGGGAAATATGAAAGATATAATTGTCAGAAAAATGTGCATAAATGATTTTAATCAAGTCCATAAACTCGTTGAGCAAGTTCATAAATTACATCTAAATGAAAGAAAGGATATATATAGAAATGTAGATCCATTACCGTTTGATGAATTTAAAAAATATTTAAGAGAACATCAATATTTTTGTTTTGTTGCGGAAGTTAATGATGTAATTGTTGGTGAAATCATTTCAGATATAAAAGAAGTTAAGGAAGATGGGATTTTTAAACAAAGAAGGTTTTTATTTATAGAAGATATTTGTATAGATAAGAATTATACTAGAAAAGGAATAGGTCGTAAACTTTGTGATATGGCTAAGCAGTTAGCAAGAAAAGAAAATGTTAGTAGTATTGAGTTGAATGTATGGGCATTTAATAAAAATGCAATAAATTTTTACGAAGAATTAGGATTTACATGTAAAAGTATGAGATATGAA
>USJA01000049.1 GCA_900554875.1 uncultured Clostridium sp.
AATCATAATGATATTACAATTGATAATGGAAATATTTTTAACTTTAAGGAAAATTTTGAAATAAATCATCTTAATGAATACTTAAAAAGTAATAATTATTTATTATGTGTAAAAAAACATCCTGGAGATACCAAAAAATTAGAATTTGATAATTTATCTAATATTATAAATATAAAAGAGGAACAGTTATTGAATAATAACATATCAATTAATGAAGTGATAAATGCTTTTGATTTATTAATAACTGATTATTCTTCAATAGGAACAGAATTTATTTTTATAGATAAGCCAGTTTTATTTATTACTAGCGATTTAGATGAATATATAAATAATCGAGGGATAATATTTGGTAGTCATGAATTTTGGATGGGATACGGTCCAAAAGTTAATAATATAAAGGTATTATATAATGAAATATATAATCTTCTAGAAAATGATAGTTATTTTAAAAAAGAAAGAGAAGCATATAGAAATTTATTCTTTGGTAATCTTGATGATGGTGGATGTAAAAATATATGTGACTACATTTTTGACAACGGATCAATAAGAAAAAACTTTAAAAGATATAATAGCGAAATATTTAAATTAAACGATAAAATTGAAGAATTAAACGTTGTTTTAAGAGAAAAAGATGAGATAATTGATGCTAGAAATGCAAGGATAAGGGAATTAGATCAATTTATAAGTAATATAATAAATTCAAAAGGATGGAAGATATTAGAGAAGGTTAGAAAAATAATTTACAAAAAGAATAAGGAGAAAAAATAGTATGAAAAGGATACTTACATATGGTACATTTGATTTATTGCATTATGGTCATATAAGATTATTAAAAAGAGCAAAAAATATGGGAGACTATTTGATAGTTGCCTTGTCTACTGATGAATTTAATATTTTAAAGGGAAAAAAAACATACTTTGATTATGAGACCAGAAAAAAAATTTTAGAAGCAATTAGGTATGTCGACTTGGTTATTGAGGAAAATTCATGGGAACAAAAATCTAATGATGTTAAGATTTATAATGTGGATGTTGTCGTAATGGGAAGCGATTGGAAGAATAGTGAAAAATTTGAATACTTAAGGGAAATATGTGATGTTGTATACTTGGATAGAACAGAGGGGGTATCAACATCTAAAATAAAAAGAGATTTGAATGCTAATAATTGGCAATTTTAGATTTTATATTTATTTTTATAGTTTGGAGGAATATTATGAAAAAAATATTAGTAACAGGTGGAGCAGGATACATAGGTACACATACAAGTGTTGAGCTTTTAAACGCAGGATATGAATTAGTTATATTAGATAATTTTTCAAATAGTAAACCAGAGGCTTTGGAAAATGTAAAAAAAATAACTGGAAAAGATTTTAAATTCTATGAAGGGAATATGATTGATAAAGATTTTTTAGATAAGATATTTACAGAAAACGAAATAGGTGCAGTAATTGATTTTGCAGCATATAAAGCTGTTGGAGAGTCGGTACAAAAGCCAGTTGAATATTATACAAATAATGTAGCAACAGTTTTATCTTTACTTGATAGAATGAAAGCACATAATGTAAAGAAATTAGTATTTTCATCTTCAGCAACAGTTTATGGTGATCCAGAAATTGTTCCTATAACAGAAGATTGCAAAACTGGAGGAACTACAAATCCATATGGAACATCAAAACTTATGGTAGAGAGTATATTAAAAGACTTATATAAATCAGATAATGAATGGGATATTGCAATACTTAGATATTTTAACCCAATCGGTGCACACGAGAGTGGTTTAATAGGAGAAGAGCCTAACGGAATACCAGCAAATTTAATGCCATATATTGCAAAAGTTGCAAGTGGTAAATTAGAAAAACTATCTGTATTTGGGAATGACTATGATACACATGACGGAACTGGTGTAAGAGATTATATTCACGTTGTGGATTTAGCACGTGGACACGTTAAAGCTTTAGAAAAATTAGATAAAGAAGGAAAAGGTCTGTACATATATAATCTTGGTACTGGTACAGGGTATAGCGTACTTGATATTGTAAATGCATTTGAAAAAGCAAACAATATAAAAGTTCCATATATTATAGCACCAAGAAGAGCAGGCGATATAGCAAAATGTTTTGCTGATCCTAAAAAAGCAAGGGAAGAGCTGGGATTTGTTGCAAGCAAAACACTTGAGGATATGTGTAAAGATGCATGGAATTTTGAAAATAAATAATACATAATAGTAAAGTGGAGGTGAGTTTGCCTCCACTTTTATGTAATCAGTTTTAAATAATTTTAGTAAATTATTTGACATTGTATCAAATATATAATATAATTTATAAATAAGAGGTGTTTGTTATGTCTGAAAAGCAAAATATTTTTGAAAGTCTAAAAGAAGACACAAAAGAATTAGATAAAATGAAAAATACAATAGAAAGATTAAAGGAAGATTTAAATATATTAAATGGATCTTCAAATGATAAGGAGGATTAATTATGGCTTTTTCTGATGAATTAAAAAATGGTGTAGAAATAGATGTCGAGGGATATAACCAAGAGATTAATAATTATATTCCAAGACTTAAAGATGAGTATATAAAAGAAAATGACACTTTTATAGATGATTATTTTTCTTCAAAAATGAAAAATTTTAACATTGATTTATCTGGAGTGCCTTATGAACGTAAAAAGGCAATGGTACTTAAGGAATTTGCCAAATATGATTTAGAGAACGGGACAAATTATGAAGAAGATTTTAACAAAGAGTATGAAGAATATTTAAATAAATTTGCTAAAAATAAAGAGAAAATTGTTCATATTCTGCTTCATACACAAGAAGAATTTGCTGAGAAAATTAGAGAAATTGAAAAAAAGTTTAGTGAAGCTAACAAAGAATTATCCGAGCAAGAAAAGGAGATAAAGGAAAAAGAAGATAAAATTAGGGACACAAAGGGTGAAAGGATTAAATTAGAGACTGAACTTGATCAAATAAAAAAAGATTTAGAAGAAATTCAAAATGAAATAAATGATTTATCAAAAAGAAAGGATGAACTTGAAGGAAAAGATAAACTAACCGAAGAAGAAGAAAAAGAACTTGAAAGCTTAAAAAATCAAATTGATTCTAAATTAGATGAAAGTAAAAACAAGAGAGATGAATTGAAAGATAAGGAAATCAAAATAAACGATAAAAATGTTGAAACTGAAAATTTAGAAAAAGAAAAATCTGATTTACAAACAAAACATACAGAGTCACAAAAAATATATAATGAAGCAAAGAAATCAGTTGAAAGAGCAAAGGAAGCATATGTAAAAAATGGAGAAGAAATTTTAAGAATTGCAAAAGAAAATGGTATAGATGTCAATGGAATTTTTAATGAAAAAATTGATCCAGAAGACAAAGGTAAAGGAGAAAAAAAAGAGAAAGATGAGAAGGGTTCTAATGATGCAAAAGGTGTGTCAGTTGGAACAGTTGGATCAGCTGTAAATTCAGGTGAGCAAGAGAATGCTAATCTACCATCAAAATATTCTCCAGATGCTATGAATGATTTCGCTAAATGTTCGAATTCTTCTGATAGAAAGGCGACATTTATAGATAACCCAGCAGGATATGCAGCATTATGTGATTCGCTAAAGAATAGAAGTATGCTAAATTTTTGGAAAAATCATCGAGTAAAAAGAGCATTAGCTGATAATAATAAAGAACTTTTAAAAAATATGAAGGACTCATCTGAATATTCAAATTTATTATATAATGCGTTAGGTTCTGATCTAAAACCTGATGAAAAGGAAATTTTTGAGAAATTATTTGATAAAGATTCTCCTGATAATATTTTAAATGGGTTTTCAAAATATACAGATCAAGATATGGAGGCTTTATACAATATTGTAAACAAACTTAATTCTAAAGACTTTAGCAGTAATCCTGAACTCGCAAAAAAAATTAATTCTGATATAATGCCATATATAAAAAGTGGAGTCCTAAATGACCTTGCAAATAGAAAAATGCTTGGAAGATTTAATTCAAAATATGAAATGACAGGAAAAAATCAACGTATTAATTATATATCAAATGAACTTGCATCATATTCAGCTAAACACGGTATAAATTCAAATATTAAGGAAAATATCAATCCATTTACATCTGGATTATACCAAGGGGTAAATAAAGAAGTACATGTAGATAGTCAGCCCACTAAAGCTCCAGCTAAAAGTACTCCAGAAAAATCAAGATAAATGAAAAAAACGATACTTATTACAGGTGGTGCAAAAGGGATTGGAAAGAGAATTTCATTTGATTTTGCAAAAGCAGGATATAATGTTTGTATAAATTACAACAAATCTGAAAGAGAAGCTATGCTTTTAAAGGATGATCTAGCCAAAGAATGTTGTAGTGTAGTTATATATAAAGCAGACATAACCAAAAATGAAGAAGTACACAAAATGGTAAATGATGTTATTAATAATTTTGGAAAAATTGATGTGCTAGTAAATAATTCAGGCGTTTGTGATTATAATCTATTTACAGATATTAGTAATGAAAAGATAAAAGAATTAATCGATGTAAATATTTATGGCACTATAAATGTTACAAAAGAGGTTTTAAAACAGTCAATGATAAAAAATCACGAAGGTAACATTGTAAATATTTCATCTATTTGGGGAATAACAGGCGGTTCATGTGAAGTTATATACTCTATGACAAAAGCTGGGATAATAGGGTTTACAAAAGCCTTAGCAAAAGAAGTGAGTATGTCAGGAATTAGAGTTAATGCAGTTGCTCCAGGAGCTATAAAAACAGAAATGATTTCTAACTTAACAAATGATCAATTAGAAGATTTAAAAAGTGAAATACCGCTTAATAGACTTGGAAATGCAGAAGATGTCTCAAATGCTGTAATGTTTCTAGCGTCAGATAAATCAAGTTACATTACAGGTCAAGTTATAAGCCCAAATGGAGGCATGGTTATATAATAAAAAATTCGATCTTATGTTTTGCATGGGTCGAATTTTTTGATAAAATAGCAAAAAAGTATTATAAAAGTAAAGTTTTTGCTCATTTTAGCAAAAAAAGTTGACGATTTATTTAAATAAGTATATAATAAAAATGGTGATATAAATGATGAAAAATGAAAAAATATATCGTAAAGAATATATGGAAAAATTATCTTATTATAAAGATAAAAGAATAATAAAAGTGTTAACAGGAATAAGAAGAGCTGGAAAGTCAACTATTTTAAATGAATTTAAGAAACAACTTATATCTGATGGAATATTAGAAAAAAACATCATATCCATAAATTTCGAAGACAATAATAATAATGAATTATTGGATAAAAATAAATTACACAGTTATATAATTGAAAATGCAGATATACACAATATGAATTATGTTTTTTTAGACGAAATTCAAAATGTAGATGGATTTCAAAAATGTATAGATAGCCTATTTTTAAGAGAAAATTTAGATATTTATATTACTGGTTCTAATTCACATATGCTATCAGGAGAACTTGCTACTTATTTAACTGGCAGATATATTCAAATACACGTTTTACCCTTATCATTTAAGGAATATCTTAGTTACTATGGAGAGTATGATGAGCTAAAAAAATACAATGAGTATATTACTTATGGGGGATTTCCATTTTTAATTAACTTTGAAAAGTCAGAAGAAAAAATAAATTATCTGGATAGTATATATAATACAGTTATAATTAAAGATGTTATAGGAAGAAAAAAAGTAAATGATCCGTTAATTCTTGAAAGTATATGTAGATTTTTGTTTGATAACATAGGTTCAAATGTTTCAACAAAAAAAATAAGTGATACATTATCTTCATATGGAAGAAAAAATTCTGTTCATACCATCGAAGAGTATTTGACATCACTATTGGAAAGCTATATTTTATATAAAGTAAATAGATTTGATATAAAAGGTAAGCAACTATTAAAAACGCAGGAAAAGTATTATTTATCTGACTTAGGATTAAGAACATACTTGCTTGGTAGATCTTACAATAAAGATTTAGGACATATTTTAGAAAATGTAATCTTTTTAGAACTAAAAAGAAGAGGGTATAGAATATATATAGGTAAAAACGATGCGACAGAGGTTGATTTTGTAGTAAAAACAGAAGATGAATATATGTATATACAAGTCGCGCTATCAGTAAGAGAGGAAGAGACTCTAAAAAGAGAGTTGAGACCATTAGAAGGTATTTCTGATCATTTTAAAAAATATATAATCACACTTGATTACGATACCAATAATTATAATGGTATAAAACAAATAAGTGCTTTAGATTTTCTTCTAGGTAGAGTTGATTTGTAAATAAGATATTAAAGTAGTTTGTTATTTTCCATTTAACAATTTTGAACTTTACAGGTATTCTGTAAAGTTCAAAGATTATATTTAATAATTTTATTTTTTTTCTCTGTTCATATTTTCCCATTCTTTTAATTTTATTTTATATTCAATCATTTGAGTTAGATATTTATAATACATATACTGCTGTTCATAATACATATTTGGACTTACCATTTGTTGTACTTCCATACCAGGCATTGCTTGAGTTTGAGGAATATTTTGTGCTTGAGAATTTTGCATGTTTGAATTTTGTAAATTAAAATTATATGGATCAAAAAATCCTTGAGTTTTATCCATTTTATTCATACCTCCAAAAAAATATATAAAAAATGTATAAATTAAATTATTTTATACATAATAATAATGTAAACACATTCAAAAAGTTTACCCCCCTTCTTTTTTGTGGCCTATATTTTTATAGGCTACTTTTTTTCGTATAACATAATATATAAACAAGAAAACAATTATTAAAAATGTAGATATCAAATATGAGATTTTTATATTGGAAATATAGTTTACTCTTTCATAATTATCAATATCGTTATATACGCATATAGTTTCGTAATCAATCAAATTTGTATATGTTAATACAATATATGTAATAATCATAGATAATATACCATGTATAAATTTTGATATAACAAGCTTATTAAATGAAAATTTATATTTGGATATGCAAGAATATATTTGTGATATAATACACATTCCACTAAATCCAAGTAGAAAAGATGTTATAATTATTTTTGTCTTTATATCCAGCACGCTATTTACAACGTTATTTGCACCACCAGTTACTTCAAATAATCCAGATATTATTGATGATGTAGTATTTGATATATTCATAAATTTTAAAATATTATTTAAAATGCAAAACAGTAGATTAAAAATAATCATAAATCCTAATCCAATTTGAAGTGTCATAATCGGAAGAGCACACGTCTGAACTCCAG
>USJA01000050.1 GCA_900554875.1 uncultured Clostridium sp.
GAAAGAAGATAATTAAAAAAAGTTTGAAAAAATAAAAAAAGTTGTTGACAAATGTTGCCTAAACGTATATATTAATAGAGCAGTTTAAATCTGTAAGGGATCTTAGCTCAGCTGGGAGAGCATCTGCCTTACAAGCAGGGGGTCACAGGTTCGAGCCCTGTAGTGCCCACCACTTATTTTTTGGCCCGGTAGTTCAGTTGGTTAGAACGCTAGCCTGTCACGCTAGAGGTCGTGGGTTCGAGCCCCATTCGGGTCGCCAAACTATGGTGATAAATGAGGTGAAACAAATCATCTCTTTTTTTAATAATACGTTTAATTTTTTATATTTAAAGAAAATAATTGACAAACATTATGTGTTGTGGTATTATACTTAATGTAGATTATTAATTCATATTATTTTGTAGTGTTTATGGCTTGATAGCTCAGTTGGTAGAGCAGAGGACTGAAAATCCTCGTGTCGGCGGTTCGATTCCGTCTCAAGCCACCAGCGGAAATAGCTCAGTTGATAGAGCGTCGCCTTGCCAAGGCGAAGGTCGCGGGTTTGAGCCCCGTTTTCCGCTCCATTTATTTTAATAGGGATTATTTATAATCCTTATTTTTATACAATAAGTGTAATAAATTTATTTTTTAATAATATAAATATAGTATAAGGCGCCTTAGCCAAGCGGTAAGGCACGAGTCTGCAAAACTCTGATCATCAGTTCGATTCTGATAGGCGCCTCCAATATAAAAGTGAGAAAGTTTTGAAGTTTCAATTTTTCTCACCTTTTTTTATATTTTTCTATATTTTAGATAGATATAAGGAGGAAGTATGAACTACAATAAAATTTTTGATAGTTTAAAAAGATCCAAGTTTAGAAGTAGTTTTCATCTTAGCAATAATGATAAGGAATATGTAAATAAAAAAGGAATTGAAAAAATAAGAGAGCATGCCTTTGACTTCGTTAATAAGCGTATAGCACCGCAAAGCATTATAAATGATGGGAGACAAACACCAATGAAAGGACATCCAGTTTTTGTTGCACAGCATGCGACTGCTACATGTTGTAGGGGATGTTTATATAAATGGCATAATATAAAGCCTGGAGTAAAATTAAGTGAAGAACAGATACAATATGTTGTACAAGTTATAATGAAATGGATAGAATATGAAATAAAAAATGTTAATTTTTAATTGTAAATTATGTAGAAAGTTGTCATAAAACTTGAAAAAATATAAATAATTTGATATAATATTTATTGCATAAAAATATGTTACCAAAAAAATTATAAAGGAGGAAAATATCAATGTTAAATAACATGATAGAAGTAAAAATTGGTGATAAAAAAATGAAAGTAATGGAAGGAACAATTGTTAAGAATTGCTTAAATGATAACAATAATGAAATTCTTGCAGTTAAGGTTAATAACAGTATTCATTCAGTTTATTATAAACTTGTGGGTACAGAAGGATCAGTTATTGAACCTATAACTTTTTATTCTGATGATGGAAAAAGGATATATGTTCGTACACTTAAGTTCATTTTTCTAATTGCATGCAATAACTTAGGCCTTGGAATTTTGGATAAAATTGAATTTGCTAATAAGATTCAAAATAAACAATTTATTCGGT
The DNA here is from genome assembly GCA_900554875.1 of uncultured Clostridium sp. Classification (GTDB taxonomy): domain Bacteria; phylum Bacillota; class Clostridia; order TANB77; family CAG-465; genus CAG-465. The sequence goes on from USJA01000050.1 coordinate 1,613, forward strand.
TTAACTATAAAGTAAAAAGAGAGGAGATAGAGAAAATACGGTTAGAAATGTGGAAAATTATAAAATCTAACTATATAATCTCTAAGCATAAACTTCCATTTGAAGGTGCTAGAAAAATTTATGAGAATATGGGTTCTCTTCACCAGTTGGACAATTTCAGAATAAAGACAAGGGACTCATATACCTTTTATGAATGTGACAACTATTATAATTATCTTTATGGAATTTTGGCTCCTAGAACAGGATATATTAAAAATTTTGGTATACAAGCATACAAAGATGGAGTAATTCTATCTTTGCCAAATGATGATAATATCTGGAATATTGATACATCAGAAATGCCAAGTAATGTTATGGAGTCATTTTCAGAATTCAGAGAATTTGAAAAAAATATTGGAATTAACAGTGTTTCTGACTTAAATATGAATGTACTTGGGGATACAGTTTCAAATGTTATTAGGTATGCTGAAATGAATCATTCCAAAAAGATAATAGACATATTAAGGATGATATCTGATGATGATAGCATAAGGGTTATTTTTGTTGCAGGTCCTTCATCTTCTGGTAAAACGACTTTTTCTCAAAAACTTGAAGATGGTCTTAAGATAGTTGGTAAAAGAGCTATCCACATATCAATGGATAATTATTTTAAAGACTTGGAAAATATCCCTGTTTTTAATGGTGAAAAAGATTATGAGTCAATAGAAAATTTGGAACTAAAGCTTTTGGCGGATAACCTTAAAGATTTATTAAATGGAAATAGTGTAATAATTCCAGAATATAATTTTAAGGAATCTAGAAAAGAGTATAAAAAAAATAATGTTATGTATATGACAAGGGATGATATATTAATTGTTGAAGGAATACATGCTTTAAATCCAAAGATACATGCATTATTACCTACTAAGTCTTTTAAGATATATTTAGCGCCACTAGTTACACTTAGTTTAGATCACTTTACTAAAGTGTCATCTAATGATACTAGACTCATACGAAGAATAGTTAGGGATGCGGACATTAGGGGAGTTAATCCGGAAAAGACACTAGAAAATTGGAAAAAGGTATTAAAGGCGGAAAAAGAAAACATTTTTCCATATATTAATCTAGCTGATGTTATTTTCAATACTAGTTTGGTTTATGAGTTAGGAGTACTAAAACAGTTTTGTGAAAAACTCATATTAAAGATTCCTGAAACAAGCCCATATTATTCTGATGCACGTCGTCTTTACGATCTCTTACGAAATTTTCTTACTATAGAAACAACAGATATTCCTAAAAATTCTATAATAAAAGAATTCATAGGGAATGGTTGTTTTGATAGATAATTTCTTCCTAAGTGGATACACAATTTTGTGTATCCACTTATTTTTCTTGCATGGAAAATTTATATATGATATAATGGACATAAACTTGTATGTTTTACATAAATTACATAAAACTATCACAAAAATATACTATAATATATATATGTTAAAGTGAGGGGATAATTTGAAAATTTTAGTTGTAGATGATGAGGCAAATATTCGTAATGTAATAAAAGAATATGCAAAATTTGAGGGATATGATGTAGAAGAAGCTAGCAATGGTATGCAAGCAGTAGAGATTTGTAAGGAAAAAGATTTTGATATAATTATAATGGATGTAATGATGCCTAAATTAGATGGATTTTCAGCTATAAAAGAAATAAAGAAGACAAAAAATATACCTGTTCTTATGCTTTCTGCAAGAGGAGAAGAATACGATAAATTGTTTGGCTTTGAAATAGGAATAGACGATTATGTTGTAAAACCTTTTAGCCCTAAAGAGGTAATGGCACGCGTGGCTGCTATAACTTCAAGGGCAAATAAAAGTAAAACGGAAGAAAAGGAAGATAAATATATATATAAAGGCTTGGAAATTGATATGCTTGGTAGAGTTGTTATGGTTGATGGAATGAAAAAAGAGCTAACTCCTAAAGAATATGATTTGCTAGTATATTTGGTAAGAAATAAAAACATAGCTTTATCAAGAGAAAAAATATTAAACGAAGTCTGGGGATATGACTTTTTTGGCGAAGATAGAACTGTAGATACTCATGTTAAAATGTTGAGAAATAGTATAGGAAAATATAGAGATAAAATAATTACAATACGTGGAATGGGGTATAAGTTTGAAGAATAATAAAATCAAAGAATTCATTTTAGTAAATAAGAATACACTTACTTTCAAAATATGGTTGTATTTTTTTATTTTTGCAATTTCTCTTTTTATAATTTTATGGTTTATGCAAGTAATTTTTATCCAGAGTTATTATAGTTCAATGAAAAAAAGTGAAGTTCATAAAATAGTAGATAGTATAGAGCTTGAATATGATAGTTCTGATACTTATGAAAATTATATAGACAATATTGCATATAAAAATGCTGCGTCTGTATTTATATTTGACGAAGATTCAAATATGATATATTCATCAAATAATTCTTCAGGACAAGGTAATATAACTCAAATGCCAACAAGGCCTGTAACAATCGATACAAGTGAGTTTGTTGAAAAAATACAGTCTAATCCCGTAAAGAGAGTTAGTTATACGTTAAAAATTGATAGATTTAAAAGTGAAATATATGTATATGGAAAATATATGCAAGAATCAGGAAATTACTTAGTAATAGTATCTTCTATTGATCCTATTGATGCAACTACAACGGTTCTTCAAAGCCAGCTTTTATACATAACCTTTATTGCACTCTTAATAGCTTCAATTATTTCTGTATTTATATCTAAAAGACTTTCAAGACCTATAAAAAATATAAATGAGGAAACAAAAAAACTTGCCAGAGGAAATTATGACGTAAAATTTGAAAAAGCGGGATACAAAGAGTTAGATGATTTGGTTGATACATTAAATTTCACAACAAAAGAACTTGCAAAAACGGATAAGATAAAAAAGGAACTAATTGCTAATGTGTCTCATGATTTAAGGACACCTCTTACAATGATAAAAGCATACTCAGAAATGATTAGGGACTTATCTGGTGATAATAAAGAAAAAAGAGAAGAACACCTTAAAGTAATTATTGATGAAACTGATAGATTAACCACACTTGTAAATGACATGATGGATATTTCTAAAATTGAATCTGGACTTTTAGTTTTAAATAAAGAAACCGTTGATATATGTAAAATTGTACGTGATATAGTGGAAAGATTTAAAATGGCAAATAATATGTCGGAATTTAACCTTGTCACGGATATTCCTAAGGAAGCATATGTTAGTGTTGATAAATCAAAAATACAACAGGTACTGTATAATTTAATTTCAAATGCAATAAATCATAGTGGTGATAGCAAAGAGATAAAAGTAAAAATAGTACTTTCTCAAAGAAAGGTAAAGGTATCTGTTATAGATAATGGAATAGGTATAAAAAAAGAGGATTTACCGCACATTTGGAGTAGATACTATAAATCTACAAAATCATTTAAAAGACCTGATTCAGGAAGTGGTCTTGGTCTTTCAATTGTAAAGAATATATTAGATATTCATAAGGCAGAATATGGTGTGGAAAGTGAATATAAAAAAGGAGCTTGTTTTTGGTTTGAATTAGGTAGGGTAAATAAATCTAAAAAGGATAATGTAAAAAAAACTAAATAAATCTAAAAATAAACGTCTAGTAAGTTATATATACTAGACGTTTATTTATTTTTAATTTATTAGTGTGTTATACTGTTTATAACTGTATTAAATAAGCTTACACTTGCATAAGGATAACCTCTATTAATTGCTTTAGGTTCATCATAGCCATTCCAACATGCAATTGTATAATTATCTGAGAAACCGCAGAACCATTGATCAATATCCCCATTTGTATTACCCGTTTTTCCAGCGACAAATTTGTCATTTAATGACAAATAACCATGTGCTGTGCCATATTTTACAACATCCTGTAGACAAGATTTTAACATATTTGATGTGTTTTCATTCATAACTTTTTTTTCTTGATATTCAGCTTCAAGTATTAAATTTCCATCTTTGTCAACAACTCTTGTATAAAACTTGGGCTCGTTATATATTCCATTATTTGCAATTGTAGCATAAGCATTCGCCATTTCAATAGGTTTTACACCCCTTGTAAGACCACCAAGAGAAAGAGGAGCAATGGCTTTATCTGATGGTAATAGACTTTTAAGTCCTACCTCTTTTGAAAAATTAAAAGCAAAATTTAGATCTATACTATTAACAGTTCTTACAGCGGGTAAATTCATTGATTTTGCGATAGCCTGTCTTACTGTAACATAACCATTAAAGTAATTGTAATAATTTTTTGGTGACCATCCATTTATTGTTATAGGTAAATCTTCAACATAAGAATCAGGTGTAAGTTTGCCGAGTTCAAATGCAGGACCATAGGCTCCAATAGGTTTCATACATGATCCAGGTTGTCTATAACTTTGAGTTGCACGATTTAATACAAAGTTTCCTTCTTTTTTACCTGCACCGCCAATTAAACCAAGTACATTTCCGTTTTTATGGTCCAATACAACCATTGCAGACTGCATAAATCCACCATCTGAATCACTATAAAAAATGGCTGTATTTGAGTATGCATTATCAATTACCTGTTGGATATTTGGATCTAGTGTAGAATAAATTTTATATCCCTTGGTATAAATATCTTTTTTTGCTTGTTCAAATGAAATGTTTTGTTTTTTTGCAATATTATTTGCAACATCTTCAATTGCAGCATCCACAAAATATGTTTGAGTTTGATTTATATCAGAACTTTTTTTAAAAACTATGTTTGTGTTTATTGCATCGTTATATTCTTCCTCAGTAATTTTTCCAAGTTCTAACATTTTATTTAAAACGGTTTTTTGCCTGCTAAGAAGTTTTTCTTTGGATTTTTCACTAGTATATGGATTTGTGGCCTCAGGTGATTGAATTGCCGCGGCAAGTATAGCTGATTCAGCCAAATTCAAATTACTTACAGGTTTATCAAAATATACTTTTGAGGCAACCTGTACTCCATAAGCATTTTCTCCTAAATATATTGTATTTGTATATATTTTTATAATATCTTCTTTACTGTATTTTGTTTCTAAAAGAAACGCACGATACCATTCACGAATTTTTCTTGTAACACTTGTTTCATCATCATTTGTAAGATTTTTAACTAATTGCTGAGTTATACTACTTCCTCCGAAGCTTGAATCACTTTTATTTGATAAATAATTAAAAATCGCAGCTGACGTTCTTTTTATATCTACTCCATAATGTTCAAAAAATCTTTCATCCTCAATTGATACAATTGCATCTACTAAACTTTTGGGAAGATCATTATAATTTATTTCGACTCTGTTTTCTGTACCATATAAGTATCCTATTTGATTTCCATTTTTATCGTAGATGTAACTAGATATTTGCATATTTTTTATTATATTACCATTTAAGAGTTCCTGTGTTGATTTATCTCTTAAAATATCTTTACATGTATTTTTTACGTAAGTATAAGTATATACAAGACAAGAAATAAGTATTGTTGCAATACTTATTCCAATAATCAATGAAATTATTATAGCTTTCCTTATCTTTTTAGGACTATATTTTTCTTTTGATTTTCTCATTTAATTTCCTCCAAATTCA
>USJA01000051.1 GCA_900554875.1 uncultured Clostridium sp.
AATAAAAGTAATATTTTTAACATTAAGTATATCTTTTTTATATTATTTTAGCATTGCTATTTTACATATATTTTGATATAATTTAATAGGTGATTTTTTTGGAAGAAATGACACAAACAAATATTGATAATATTATACAGAAAATATCAGAAAATAAAAAACTAAAATTTAAATACATGTATTTATCAAAATCTGAGAATGATACATTAAAACTTGGTTATATTTTAGCAAAATATATGACAAAATCCACAGTAATAACATTAAATGGTGAACTTGGATCCGGAAAAACTGTCCTTGTAAAAGGTATTGGAAATTACTTTGATATTCAAAGTGAAATCTCAAGTCCTACATTTACCATAGTTAATGAATATGCCACATCAAAATTTCCAATATATCATTTTGATGTATATAGGCTAAATGATATGCATAATTTTCTTGAGACTATAGGTACTGACTACTTTTCAAGTGGAGCATGTATAATTGAATGGGGAGAAATGTTAGACGAATTGCTACCTAGAAATACTATACATATTGATTTTGAAAAAAAAGATAATAATATAAGAAAAATAATAATTTGGAGGAAATAGTATGAATATTCTTGCAATTGACACTACTACCAGAACTGCTAGTGTTTCTATAAAAAAAGATGAAGAATTATATATAGATAAAGTGGAAAATGAGGTGACACATTCAGAAAAACTTCTTCCACTTATTAATAAAGTTTTAGAAAATGCAAATTTAAAAATTAAAGATATTTCAGCCCTTGCATGTATTAATGGTCCCGGTTCTTTTACTGGAATTCGAATAGGTCTTGCAACGTTAAAAGCAATTTCACAGGTAAGAAATATCAATATTTTTTCAATAAACTCATTAGAACTTATTGCATATACAACATTTATGAAAAATAATTTTTCAAATAATTGCTATATAGTTTCTATGCTATCTACAAATAATGATAGAATTTTTTATTCAATATACAATATAGAAAAGTTAGATAACCAAAAAATTTCAATAAAAGATATTTTTGAAATTCAAAATGATTACATTGATGAGGCAATAGAAAAGATTAATGATTATATTTTAAAAATTCCTAAAAATAGCTTAATTGTAGCTTCTGGAAACTGTACTAATAAATTTAGTGATGATCTTACTAAATTAAAATGTAACAAATATGAATTGTATACTACAACTAATGACTGCATAGATGCTTTTTCTAAAATTTCCAATGTAAATGATTATATCTTTAATGCATATACATTGAAAGCAACATATGCAAGGCCATCGCAAGCTGAAAGGACAAAAAATGCAAAACTTTAATATAAAGGAAGTAAAAATTTTACCTCTAGATATAAAACTAATTAATGAAGTCTTGAATATTGAAAATGAATTAAAAATTCATATTTTATCTAAAGAAAATATTTTAAAAGAATTAAATAACCAAACCTTCTTTTATTTTGTTGCAATCTATCATGATGAAGTAATTGGATATATTTCACTTAGTTTAATTTATGACATAGAAATCGAATCTATAGTAGTAAAGAAAAAATATCAAAGACTGGGTATTGGAACTTTACTTATTGATTATATACTCCATTTTGCAACAATACATAAAATTAATAATATATATTTAGAAGTTAGAAAATCAAATTTTCCTGCTATATCTCTTTATAAGAAAAAGGGATTTTTAGAAGTATCAATAAGAAAAAATTATTATGACAATTCGGAAGATGCATTAATATTAAAAAAATCACAATAGTACAAAGTTTACTATTGTGATTTTATGTATATTAAATTACCACTTTAGAGCTAATTTTGGTATATTATCTTGACTTTATGTATATTCTGATGTATAATTTATGTTACTTAAAAAATATAATCCATAAAAAATTTAGGAGGATAATTTAATGAAAAAATTTTTTCGGAAAACCGTATCATTAATCTTAATCTTTACAGTTTTATGCACAGTTTGTGCGTGTGCTAAAAATATAGAAGATGATCATGAAAATTCTAGTGCGACATCATCAACTGATTCACAACAAGAGATATATAAAAATTATATTGTAACTGCAGACCTTGTGAACATAAGAAAGGAACCTAATATAAATTCAGAAATAGTTGATAAATATTTCAAGAATACAATAGTTGCAGCAACTTTAAAAAATGAAAAGTGGAATAAAATAAAGCTTGATAATGATTCTGAGGCATATATATTTGCAGATTATACTAAAGAAATTACTGATGAGGAGTATGAAAAATTTAAAGACTACCAAATAGCAGAAAAAAAAGAAAAATATGCTATTATATCAGCTACATCAGCAAATATTAGGTCACTTCCAAGTACTGACAGTGACATTATTGCAACCATTCAAAAAGATGATTCAATCAAAATTTTGGCGACCACTGAAAATAATTGGTATGTTATTGAGTATAACGAAATAACCTGCTATATTTCACCAGAGGTTGTGCAACTATTAAGTTCAAAAGAAGAATATGAAAGCTATATTTCCAAACCAACTAAAGGTGTCTATACCTATTCAGAAGATACTTGTTCTTTGATTGGAAGTTACACCACCGATTATTCTTTTTCATCAGAAAACCGTGCTTTTAACTTAGAAAAAGCATCAGATGAAATGAATAATCTGGTTATATTGCCAGGTTCAACTTTTAATTGGTGTAGAGATATGGGGCCATGTGGAAAAGATGAAGGATATCTTGAGTCTAACGAAATAGTTAATGATGAATATGTAACTGGCTATGGAGGTGGAATTTGCCAGTTAAGTTCAACATTATCTGCTGCAATATGTGAAAGTGATAGTAATATTTCATTTATTCAAAGAAGTACTCACTCACTTCCACAGGCATATATTTCTTCAGATCTTGAAGCAACTGTCTCATACCCTGACTGTAACTTCATTTTTAAAAATGATAACGATTATAAAATACTAATACGTGTATCTTATGATGGTTACTACTTAACAGTCAATCTGTTTAAGATTAATGAATAAATATTTTTATAAAAGGAAAAATAAGGAAACTTATCTTTCCTTTTTATTTTGTCTTTTTTAAAAAACAGCTTGAATATTTTTTCCCTTTATAATAAAATATATATGATATATTATTACAAAAGATTTGAGGGGGACATATGAAAAAAATTAAAGAATTAAGTAGTAAAGATTTAAAGAATGAATGTGAAATTAGTCAGCTAGAATTTAAAAAAACAACTGATCTTGAACCTTTTAACGGAATAATTGGCCAAGATAGAGCAATGAATGCAATAAAAACAGCAATGCAAATACCACAAAAAGGATTTAATTTGTACCTTTGTGGAAGTATTGGTATAGGAAAAACTGCATATGCTTTATCAGTGGTTAACAATTTGGCAAAAAGTGAGCCAGTACCAAATGATATATGCTACGTCTACAACTTTGAAAATGCAAATGAACCTGTAGCCATCGTATTAGAACCTGGAATGGGTTTAGAGTTTAAAAGGGATATGAATAGATTTATTTCTTCACTTTTAAATAGACTTTCAAAGGATTTAACTGGTGATATGTACGAAAAAGAAAAGAAAAACATATTAGATAGATACGAACACGCAAAAGAAAAAATTATGAAAGAATTTGATAAATCAACTTTTGAACAAGGATTTAAAGTAAGAAATACGAAAGATGGGATCTACTTTTCCCCTGTTCATAACGGAATTGTTCTAAATGAAGATGCATACAAAGTATTGGATGAAAAATCTAAAAAATATTTTGAAGAAAAGAGCCCTAAAATTCAAGAACAGACATTACAAGTTTTAAAACAACTTGATAATCTAGACAAGGAAGCAAAATCTGTTATTGAGGAATGGGAATCAAACTTAACAACTTTTGCTGTTACACAATGTATGAGCGATTTAAAAATAAAATATAAAAGTAATTTAAAAATTCAAAATTTTTTATACTCTATTCAGAGTGATGTTATAAAAAATATTGATTATATAAAGCAATATGAGGAATCTCAAAACAAAAGTAATCAACAGGTTCCACAACAAATGATGATGCAAATGTCAAGAATGGCTATTAACAAACCATGGGAAAATTACAGAGTTAATTTGCTTGTAGATAATGATAAATTAATGCATGCTCCTGTTATCCAATGCAAAAACCCTAATTACTATGATTTATTTGGAAAACTTGAATTTGAGACTTCACCAGCAGGAACTAAAACAAGCTATATGCTTTTAAAACCAGGTCTTATCCATAAAGCAAATGGTGGATATTTAATTGTAAATGTAAGAGATGTCCTTTCAAATCAACCAACTTGGGAAGCATTTAAAAGAGTACTTAGAAATCAAGAATTATCAATAGACAGCTCACGTGATATTGCACAACCAATAACTATTGCAAGTTTAAAGCCAGAACCTATCGGTATTAATATGCAAGTAATCTTAATTGGTTCAGAAATGCATTATCAACAACTTGCCGCTATGGATGCTGATTTCAAGAAACTATTTAAGGTAAAAGCTGATTTTGAAGATACATATCCTAGAAATAAGGAAAATATTGAAAAATTAGCTAGGTATATTGCTTTTGTTGAAAAGAAACATAAACTACTTCCTTTCTTAGCAAGTGCTGTTAAAGAAATAGTTGAATATAGTTCAAGATGTGCAAATGATAAAAATAAATTAACAGCTGTACTACAAGATATATCTGATATAGCAATTGAATCTAACTTTATTGCTAAACAAAATAAAAAGAAATCAATATCTGATAAAGAAGTAAAGCAAGCATGTATTACGAGAGCTGAACGTTTTGGAAAATATAATGATAATTTAAACCAAATGATTACTGATGGTGATATAATAATTTCAACTAATGGTGAAAAGGTAGGTCAAATAAATGGTCTTACAATAATGATGAATGGTGACTTATCCTTTGGTCACGCAGTTAGAGTTACAGCTAATACCTTTATTGGTAAAGCTGGTGTTATCAATATAGAACGTGAAGTTTCAATGAGTGGAAATACTCATTCTAAAGGAGTATATATTCTATCTGCATATATTGGTGAAAAATATGCCCAAGATAATCCATTATCACTTACTGCAAGTATTTGTTTTGAACAACTATACAATGGTGTTGATGGTGACAGTGCCTCTTCTACTGAACTTTATGCAATTTTATCTAGCCTTTCAGGTATACCTATAAAACAAAGTCTTGCCGTTACAGGCTCTGTAAATCAAAAAGGTGAAATTCAACCAGTAGGTGGTGTTACTGATAAAATAGAAGGATTCTTTAGAGTATGCAAATCAAAAGGATTAAATAACGATAATGGTGTAATCATACCTATACAAAATGTTAAAAATTTAAATCTTAGTGATGAAGTTATAAAAGCTGTAGAAGATGGAAAATTTCATATATACCCTATATCTTCAATTGATGAAGGTATTGAAGTATTAACTGGTATGAAATCTGGTAAATTACTTGAAACAGGTGAATATGAAAAAAATTCAATAAATTATCTTGTTCAGAAAAAACTTAGAAAATATGCACAATGTTGCAACAATAATTAACAAAAGGTGAGTCAATGACTCACCTTTTTATATATTTAAATACAATATAACAAATTATTATATATTTGATATGCTCTTATCATATTCATCAATATACTCTTTTATTTGTTCTATATCAGATTTATATTTAACATAGCCACTCATCACCTTTTGAGTATTATCATTTCCTTTTCCAAGAATTAATAAAATTGAATTTTTATCTAATGATATAGCATAATTTACCGCTTTTTTTATTGCTTCTTCTCTATCATCTATTTTTTCATAATTATTAGTGTATTCTTTTAAATATTTCTCGATTTCGCTAGAAATTTTAGATACTTCTTCAACACCTGGATCATCAGCAGTAATATATACCCTATCTGAATTTTTTCCTGCAACTTCTCCCAAATTTTTTCTCCTTATTTGGGCTTTGCCACCAGGACAACCAAACACTGTTATTACATATCTATCTTTATACTCATTTTGTACTGTTTCATATATTTTTTCAAAACTTAATTTATTATGTGCAAAATCAACAATAGATACTATTTTATTATCTTTAGTTTTAAATAGTTCCATTCTACCCGCAGTTTTAGCACTCTTAAGGCCTAAATACATATATTTACTATCAATTCCCAACGTATATGTTATTGCAATAGCTGCAAGTGCATTTTCTACATTAAATTTACCAGGCATAGAAATAACAAATTCTCTATCAAACTTATCAGTTTTTACCTTAAAATGTGTGCCATCATTTTGCACTTTTATATCATATGCATAAACATCTGAATTACTATCTTTAATAGAAAATGTAACTATGTTATTTGTATATTTTTTTGCACATTGTAATATTCTGTCGCTATAATCAGAATCTAGATTTACACATACTCTTTTTGTATTCTCAAATAATTTTAATTTACAACTGAAATAATCTTCAAAAGTTGGATGTTCTATAGGACTTACATGGTCTTCGGAAATATTTAAAAATACTCCTATATCAAACTTTAATCCATAAAGTCTTCCATATTTTTTTGTATATGCTTGTGACGAAACCTCCATTACAACATTTTTAATTCCTGAATCTACAGCATTTCTAAAATGTTTATGTATTTCATAAGATTCTGGTGTTGTTATATGTGACTCAAATTTCTCAATACCGTCATATGTTGTAAGAGAAGAAATTATTGCTGTATCATTTTTCAAATTTTCTTTTGCATATTCATCTAAAATATATTTAGTATAAAAAGAAGTGGTAGTTTTTCCTTTTGTACCTGTTATACCAATTTTAGTTAAATATTTTTCTGGAAAATCAAAATACATATCTGAAAGAATCGATAAAGAATTACGTATATTTTTTACAATAATTCCTGGAATATTTACATTATATCTTTTTTCACTTACATATATTATAGCACCATTTTTTATTGCAGAATCTAAGTACTCTCCTTTGAAATTATCCCCCTTACATATAAACATAGTGTCGCAATCTACATCTTTTGAATTATAAGTCATATAATTTATTTCTATATCAAGAATGTCATCACACATATTTAAATTTTCTATCTCATTATATTCATTTAATTTATTTATATATTCTCTAACCTTATATGTTTTCATAATTATTCTCCTTTAAATCTATATAATATAACTTTTCACCATTTCTTAATTTTTCCATATAATTTGCACC
>USJA01000052.1 GCA_900554875.1 uncultured Clostridium sp.
AATATAAAAAATAGAGAAAAAACTACTTAGTTTTTTTCTCTATTTCCTTTACCTTTATTTTTTGTTCAGAAATATTAGTCCAATGGTCAAATCTTGGTACAAAATCATATCCAGAATCCTTTAGCATCTTTTTGTCTTCTCTTTCTATAGTTAAATCTTCAGATATGTCTATATTTTCTTTATCATTTCTTTTACTCAATATAATCACCATTAATATTATTATCAATTTTTATAAATATATTCACTGTTTGTTACTGTGCTTTAAATTCTTCCTCTTTAATTTCACCATTTGCATCTTCAACTAATATATTTATTTTCTTTTCTGCCTCATCTAATTTTTTTGTACATTCCTTAGACAATTTCATTCCCTTTTCAAATTCCTCTATTGCTTCATCTAAGCCTAAATTTCCTGTTTCAAGTTTTATTGCTACTTCTTCTAACTCTTTTAAACTGTCTTCAAATGTTTTTTTAGTACTCATAAAACACCTCCATCATTTCACTTTAACTTGTATTTTTCCATCTTGTAAAATAACACATAAATCATCATTTTTATTTACATCAGATACTTTTTTAACAACTTTACCATCAACATTTTCAACAACACTATATCCTCTTGTTAGTGTTTTTAGCGGACTTAAAGCATCAAGCATTGCAATATTTTTTATACAAATACTTTTATATTTTTCTATTTTCATATCAATAGTGTTTTTGCTACTTGTAACATCCTTATCGATTTGCATTCTATATTTATTAATAATATCAAAAGGAATTTTTTCAAGTTTTGAAGCTTTAATTCTTTTTAAATATTCTCTTTTCCTATTTATATATCCGTTTATTGCAAGAATATTTCTATTCCTATCTGTAGAAATTTTGGTTAAAATATCTGATTTTTTTGGATAAACTAGCTCTGCCGCTGATGATGGCGTTGGTGCTCTTAAATCAGAAACAAAGTCACAAATTGTAAAATCTGTTTCATGACCTACTGCAGATACAATCGGAATTTTTGAATTAAAAATTTCTCTTGCTAAATTTTCATCATTAAAGCCAAATAAATCTTCAAAAGATCCTCCACCTCTTGCAATTATAATTACGTCGACATTATTTAATTTATTAAATGTTTTTATCCCACTAATTACTGTTTTTGCGACATTCACTCCTTGGACAGCAGCAGGATATATAAGTAAATTTACATCTTTATATCTCCTTGTACTCACATTTATTATATCCTTTATTACTGCACCTGTTTTAGAAGTAATAACCCCCACTCTATCAGGTAAAAATGGAATTTCCTTTTTATGTAATTCATCAAATAATCCTTCATCTTGAAGCTTTTTCTTTAATTTTTCATATGCAGCATACAGTTTCCCAAGGCCTGATTGTTTCATAGTCCTGCAATATATTTGATATACCCCATCTCTTTCAAAAACACCTATTTGTCCAGAAATTACGACCTTCATTCCATCTTCTGGTTTGAAATTCACAAGCTGTGCCGCAGATTTAAACATAACGCATTTTATTGATGAACTCTCATCCTTTAATGTAAAATAAAAGTGCCCAGTATAGTGGGCCTTAAAATTTGTTATTTCTCCAGTTAAATTTATATTATTTAAAAAAGCATCTGAGTCAACTAACATTTTTATATACTTATTAACCTGACTTACATTAAACACTTTTTCTTCCATAAAATTCTTACTCCTCTTTTTTATCTTCAATTACTTTTGCAAGCAATCCGTTAACAAATGATTTCGAATCTGAATTACCATATGTTTTGGCAATTTCAACAGCTTCATTTGCTGATACTTTAAGTGGAATATTATCCATATAATTCATTTCATATATAGCCAAACGTAGAATTGCAAGATCTATCTTGGCAATTCTTGAGAAGCTCCACTTTTTAAGATTTTTATGAATTATTTCATCAATTTCCAAAATGTGTTCTACAACACCTTTTGTAACTTGTTCAATATATTCTCTTTCTAGATCTAAACAATTGCTTTCATTACAACGTTCATCTATAATTTCATCTATATTTTTATCTTTATTAAACTCATATTCATAAATACATTTAAATGCATTATCTCTTGCTGTTTTTCTACTCATAATTCTCCCTATTCCTTGTCTTTTTTACTTGATTCTTGATAATAATACACATTATCTTTAAAATTTCTAAACTTGTTAAAATTAAAGAAATCTTTTAAATGTCCTTCGTTATCTTGCATCTTTTTTCCAAGCCAAATAGCTGCAATAATAAGTGCTATTAACACAAAAAATTTAATTAAAAAGTCAACTATTCCAAGTGCATATAGCACAACAACTATTGCAATGCAAATTATTACATACTTGTTTTTTATAATATAGTCTATTAAATCTCTCATAAATACCACATCCTATTTTTTCTGAGGTTCCAAATATACCCCTTTTATTTTTATATTTGCTTCTTTTATTTCTACAGTTGTTTGTTTTAATACACTAGATTTTATATTTTCTTGCAATTTTGAAGTTAGTGATGGTACAACAGTATCTGGTAATATCATTGCATAAACATTTGCCACTATTCCTTCTTCAGATACTATAGTTTCAACTTTTATATTTCTAAGTTCAGGATAGTTCCTTGCAATTGCCATAATTATACTGTCAAAAGTGTCCTTAGTAATATATGTTGTACCCTTTTCTGTTTTAATAGCTAGTCCAGTTTTCATATTTTCAATATCACTTGATTTGGCAAACATTCCTATAAGTCCAAACAAAGCCAAAATAGCTCCAATTACAATAGAAGCAGTTTTGTTTGCAATCAAAAATGAAGTAACCTTTCCTATCATAGGTTCTATATTTAACATTTCTGTTGAATAAAGAATTAACGCTATTGATTCAACAATTATAATTATAGAAAAAACTACAAGTATAAACTTTTCTAAATATTTCATTTTGTACTCTCCCCCTATAATTTCATAGTCCACAAAAATGGACTATGAAAAACTATTCTTCTGTATCTGGCTTAGTATCTTCTTTTTTATCAAATGTTATTCCTTGAACATTAATGTTTACGGCAACAACATCAAGCCCTGTCATATTTTCTACAGCTGATTTTACTGCATTTTGAGCTGCCCAAGCAATATCTGGAATTCTTACTCCATATTTAACATTTACATATAAATCAATTGTAACTTTTTTACCTTCAAGCTCAATTTTAACTCCTTTAGAATATTTTTTATTTCCTCCAAGAATTTGGTTTATTCCATCAACAAATCCTAGAGTCATACCAGCTATTCCTTCAACTTCTGACGCAGCAAGACCAGCAATTATACCTATAACGTCTTCAGATATATTTAAGTTAGTATCAATTTCTACATTTGAATCATTATCTTCAATTACTTCCTCTTTTTTAACAACTTCTTTTTTTATTTTTTCACTCATATTAATTACCTCCTAATAAAGACAACATATACAATTATCTTTTATTTACGAATATTATACCCCAAATAATTTAAAAAGTCACGTATTTTCACAAATATTTCAAAATTTATAATTTCTATTAACAGAAAAATGCTACAGCAAATATACTATAGCACTTTTATATACGTTATACTATTTTATCTCCTAAAGTTTTTCCACCTATAACATGAAAATGTAAATGTGGTATTACTTGCCCACCATCTTCACCTACATTAGAAATTACTCTATAACCATTTTCATATATTCCTGTAATTTTTGCTACCTCTTTAATAGCCCTAATACATTCACATACATATTTTTGATTTTCATTATCTATCATATTTAAATCTTGTATATGTACCTTCGGTATTACAAGAACGTGTACTGGAGCAACAGGATTTATATCCTTAAAAGCAAGTACATAATCATTTTCAAAAACAATATCAGAACCTATTTCTTTGTTTATTATTTTACAAAATAGACAATCACTCAAAGATATCACCTCTAATTATTCTTTTATAAGGACAGCTTTTATTCTTCTTATACCAGAAGATGAAGCTTCTTCCTTTTTAATCTTAAATTTACCAAGTTCACTTGTATTTTTTACATGTGGTCCACCACATAGCTCTTTTGATATATCACCAATTGTATAAACTGTTACAATATCTGGATATTTCTCTATAAACATACATTCTGCTCCTGATTTTACTGCATCTTCTTTTTTCATCTCTTCACATTTTACATCTAATCCAGCTTTTATCCAATCATTTACAATTTCTTCAATTTTTGCTTTTTCTTCATCAGTTAATTTATGATCACAATTAAAATCAAATCTCATTCTTTCTGTAGTTATATTTGAACCTTTTTGATGAGTATCGCTACCCAATACTTTTTTTAATGCTGCATTTAAAAGATGTGTTGCAGTATGATAAGCTATTGTTTCCTCATTTTGCTCTGCAAGTCCACCTTTAAATTTTTGTTCAGAACCTGCTCTTGATTTTTGTTGATGAGCCTCAAACAATCTGTCAAATTCTTTCATATCAATTTCAAATCCATTTTCTTTTGCAAGTTCTTTTGTAACCTCTGGAGGAAATCCATATGTATCATATAACCTAAATACCATATTTCCTGGTAATACATTAATGCTTTTTTCCCTTATGCCAGAAATTTCTTTGAAAAATTCTTTTTCACCTTTTGCAAGTGTTTTTACAAATTTATCTTTTTCCTCAATAATAACTGATTTTATCATTTCTTTATTTGCTTCAAGCTCTGGATAAAGTTCATTTAAAGTATCTATATTAAGATAAACTAAATCTCCTAAAGAATTAAGATCAATCTCAAGTTTATTTATATGCCTTATCATTCTACGAATTAATCTTCTTAAAATATATCCTCTATCAACATTACTTGGCTTTCCACCATCAGATATTATCATGATACTTGCACGCAAATGTTCAGCAACAATTCTTTTACTTTCAATGTTATCTTTCTTTGAAAGTTCTGTTAACTTTTTCATAACAGGTTCAAATATTTCTGTATCAAATGGTGTCTTCTTTCCTTGAAGTAACATAGCCATTCTTTCAAGACCAAGACCAGTATCAACATTTTTTTGTTTTAGTTTAGAATAACCATTTTTATCTTTAAAATATTCCATAAAAACATTATTCCATATTTCAATATATTTTCCACAATCACAACTTGGTTCACAATGATCTGAACAAGGCTCTTTTCCTGTATCATAAAACATTTCTGTATCAGGTCCACATGGTCCTTCTTCTCCTGCAATCCACCAGTTATCATCTTTACCATAATAATATATATGATCTTCTAAAATTCCTGCCCTTTTCCATGCTTCTGCAGATACAGTGTCTCTTGGACAATCATCATCTCCAGCAAAACAAGTTACAGATATTTTTTCTGATGGAATTCCTAGTTCTTTAGTTAAAAATTCATAACTCATTTTTATAGATTCTTCTTTAAAATAGTCTCCCAATGACCAATTACCAAGCATTTCAAAATATGTTAAATGACGATTATCTCCTACCTCATCTATATCATTTGTTCTTAAACATTTTTGATAATCTGTAAGTCTAGTTCCCTCAGGATGTTTTTGCCCAAGTAAATATGGAACTAACGGTTGCATACCAGCAGTATTAAACAAAACTGATGGATCATTTTCTGGAATTAAAGGAGCTGATGGTATTAACTTATGTCCATGTTTTTCAAAAAAATTTAAATATTTATTTCTAATATCGATTGCTTTCATTTATATTCTCCTTTTCTATATAATTATTTTTAGTATTATACCACTTTTTTCATACATTAGCAACTTTTAGTAAGTAAAAAGACATCAAATCTTCCACCACATATACCACACCTATATTTCTTTGTTAAATTCCTATTTAGCCTTTTTCTATAGAAAGTTTGTCCACATTTAACACACTTTACTTTATAATTATATACTTCCTTTTCCTTATATTCTATATTACTATTTTTATAATCCTCTTTTTTATTGCCAACTCTTGATATATTATATCCAAGCTTTTCATTAATATAGTTTGCGTATTTTTTAAATTCTATACCATGGTCATTACAAAAGGGAATACAGTGTATAAGTTCGTGCATTATTGTATTTTTTATAATCTCATCATTTAACTCCATAAGCCATCTACTTATATAAATGTGATGCAACTTAAATTTTTGATAAGAAATAACTTTTCTATTTTTGTATTTTCTTACCTTTTTATATTTTTTATCAGGGCATTCCTGCTTACAACAGCCATATCTTTTAGGTGATTTATTATATAAATTAATGTCTATTTTACCATACGTTTTCTCATCTAATATATGTATATCAATTTTTCCTAATTCATCAATACATTCTTTATATAATTTTTCTAACTTTTCTTCCATTTGATATTCCTTATATATCAA
Organism: uncultured Clostridium sp.; assembly: GCA_900554875.1. Classification (GTDB taxonomy): domain Bacteria; phylum Bacillota; class Clostridia; order TANB77; family CAG-465; genus CAG-465. The sequence continues at coordinate 6,367 of USJA01000052.1, forward strand.
AAAAATATGTAGATTCTAAATCAGACTCAAAAAGAAGCAATGCAAGTGGATATTTTTTATACGCAGCTCCAATTGTTGAATAAAGTTCTTTAGGTTCAGTAAATCCCATGTGCCACCTTATTGCATATTTTTCTTCATTAGTAAGTGATATAAACTCGGAAATCATCATTACAGATTTTTCACCATGGCCGTAAGGAATTGTATCATCTACTGTGTAATATGGAACTTTTTCCCATTCACCATTTTTATTTTTAGCATTTCTATAATCAACTTTATAATAATTTAACTTACAAATATCATGCAAAAGAGCTGATATTTTTAATGTATCTGGATCAAATTCATACTCACTATTTTTTACTTTCTCACATAATATTTCATACACTTTTATACTATGTTCAACAAGCCCGCCCGCATAAGAACCATGAAATCTTGTACTTGCTGGAGCTTCAAAAAAGTCAGTTTTTTCCAAAAAAGTTATTAATTTATCAATCCCTTCTCTATTTATACTTGTTAACAACTCTAACATTTTTTCTTTCATTAATTAACCACTTTCCTTTCTTGATATAAGTCAAAATATAAATGAAAATCTAATATCACAATACACTTGTTTTTTATTGATTTTGAAAATTTACACATGATATTATATATCATATTATATTATATTTCAATTGATTTTTTAACGTTAGCGTAAAATAATCTTAGGTTTTACGAAATAAAAAAATAAACACAAAAAGAA
>USJA01000053.1 GCA_900554875.1 uncultured Clostridium sp.
AATATTATTTATATAAATTTTATTTTCTTCCATCTAACTAAATTTCTCCATTAAAAAATATATAAAATCTGTCATTAAAAGTCCTAAATAACTACAAAATGATATAAAAATCTCAATTATAATATCTGGTCCTGTAAACATTAAAATAATTGTAGCAATTACAATAAAAGGTCCAAAAGCAATATATTCCTCTTTTTCTTTCCTTTTTATTATCATTACAATTATTCCAATAACTGCTCCTATCATAAATGAAACTAAAGTTATAACAAGTATATTTTTTATACCAAAAAGAAGACCTAAAGCAGCCATAAGCTTTACATCACCAAGTCCCATTCCATCTTTTTTTAATATAATAAGTGCTATTAAATTTAAAGAATAGAATATTGCACCGCCAATGATCGCTCCAAGAATATAATTCCACCAACTTGATATATTAAAAAAAATATTTATAATACCACAAATAGCAATTAAAATGCTTACTTCGTCAGGGATTAATTGGTATTTAAAATCAATACTAAATGCAATTGAAAGTGCAAAAATTGCTATAAAATATATAAATGTTGTTGAATTAAAACCACTAAAAAATACAATTCCATTATAAATTATTACGAATACTAAAGAAAAAACATAATCTATCTTAAAGTTTTTTGTTAGAGTATTAAAAAATTCTCTATATGATATTTCTTCTGCCACAACAGGCGGTAATTTCTTATTTAAGTGTCCTGCAAGTTGTCCGAGTATAACAGCTAAAATAGATGTTATTACATAATAAACTATCACTATTTTTCACCTTCTGACTGATATTTTTTTAATATAATTTTTTCTAGGGGACGTTTTACCTTGCTTAGTATTGATTCACTTTTATTTATTGGAGTTACAAGTATTGTTTTAACTCCAAATCTATTACCTCCCCAAATATCAGTAAAAATTTGATCTCCAATCATTAATATATTTTCTCTTTTTACATCATTTCTTTCAATGACTTTTTTAAATCCTCTTAGTAGTGGCTTTGTTGCATTAAATTCATAAGACATATTTAGTTTTGTAGCAATTTCTCTTACTTTATCTCCAAAAGGAGAATTGCTTAAAATACATAGCCTAATATTATTATCTTTCATATTTTTTATCCATGCTTTTAATTCTTTATTAAACTTTCTATTATTATCAATAAGGGTATTATCCATATCAAGTATTATTAACTTAATATTTTCTTTTTGTATAAGTTCATATGGAATATCCTCAACTTTTTCATAAATATATGTAGGATAAAATCTTTTAAAAAAGCCCCTTCTTTTATCTATTTTGTGTTCCATCTATACATCATTTCTCCAAATTATTTATACATATATCTTACTATATTTTTATTTTTTTTTCAAGAAATTTTATATATTTATTAATTTAATATTTGATTTTATAAAAGTTCTTTAAAAAAATTCTAAAATATGATATAATTTGATTTATAACTAGAAAGGATTTGATTTAATGGATAACATAGAGAACAAGTCAATTTATGAAGTTTTAAAAGAAAGAGATTTAATAAAGCAAATTGCTTTTGAAGATGAATTTATAGAACTTTCAAAGAATAAAAAAACTTTTGTATATTTGGGAATAGACCCTACTGCTGACAGTATACATATAGGTCACTTCATTCCACTTATGATGATGTCATACTTTCAAAAATGTGGACATACACCTGTAATTCTTGTAGGAGGGGGAACTGCTCTTATAGGGGATCCTAGTGGAAAGACAGATATGAGAAAAATGCTTACAAAAGAAGATATACAAAGTAACGTTGAAAGTATAAAAAGGCAAATTGAAAAATTTATCTCTTTTGAAGGAGATAATGCAGCAATAATTGTTAATAATGCTGATTGGATTTTAGATTTAAATTATATGGATTTTATTCGTACATATGGTGTTCACTTTAATATAAACAGAATGCTTGCAGCTGAATGTTTTAAGCAAAGAATGGAAAAAGGACTTACTTTCTTCGAGCTTAATTATATGCTTATGCAAAGTTATGACTTTTTACATTTATTTGAAACTAAAAACTGCCAAGTTGAAATAGGCGGAGATGATCAGTGGTCTAATATGCTTGCAGGTGTTGATTTAATTCGTAAAATACACAAAAAAGGAAGCTTTTGCCTTACTTGCCCACTCCTTTTAAATGCTGATGGTGTAAAAATGGGAAAAACCGTCAATGGTGCTTTATGGCTTGATAGTAAGAAAACAAGTCCATATGAATTTTATCAATACTGGAGAAATATTCGTGATAGTGAAGTATACGATGTTTTAAGAATGCTTACATATCTTCCAATGGATGAGGTTAAAAGACTTTCTTCACTTGAGGGTGAAAAAATAAATGAAGCTAAAAAAATTGCAGCATTTGAAATAACAAAATTAATTCATGGTGAAGAAGAAGCACAAAAAGCAAAAGAAAGTGCTGAAGCACTATTTGAAAAGGATACAAATTCATCTAATATGCCAACTTTTGATGCAGGTCATCTATTTACAAATAATGACGATTTAACACTTATTGATATATTAGTAGACTCAAAAACAGTTCCATCTAAATCACAAGCTAGAACCCTTATAGAGCAAGGTGGTATTTCAATAAATGATGAAAAAATAACAGATACTAAATATGTTATAAAAAAATCAGAATTTGAGGATAATTTCTTTATTCTAAAAAAAGGTAAGAAAACTTTTATAAAAATTACATTCTAAAATTAAAGAAGTAGCAACTTTGCTACTTCTTTACTATTGTTATTCCTGTATAATAATGCTTTAATATTTGAGAATAGTTATATCCTGCTTTTGCCATTTCATTAGCACCATATTGACTCATTCCTACCCCATGTCCCCAACCCTTAGTTGTAAAGACAATATTATTACCACTTTCTGATACACTAAAATCAGCTGATCTAAGTCCAAGTAGCATTCTTACATTTGTACCAGTGAACTCTTTTCCTCCAATTACAATACTATTTACCCTTCCACCTGTTGTCTGACTTTTTATTTGTATATCATTTACTGAGTTAATATTTACACCAAGTTTCTGGTTTAATTCTGATATTGGTATAGTTTTTGTTGCATTAAAAAATTTTGTCCCTATATCCCATTTGCAATCTACACTTTTTAAATATGGTGCACTATAGTTCCATACATATATTGGATCTTCAGTTCTTCCATTACTAGTAGAAAAATATAACGCATCTATATATTTTCCATTATACATCATAACCTCTCCCTTAGTTGACATTACAGCTTTTTTTACCTTTGCATAATATGTATCAAAAGAATTTCCCCACATACTTTTTAACTCAGAGTTTGTTTTGTAAACCTGATCAGAAGTTGAAGCAACTAAAGTTGCTCCAACCGAATCTTTTTTCAAAGCATAGGTTCTTGCTGCAACTGATTGAGCCTTTAATGCCTCTTCACTAAAAAGTGCTGGCATTTCAGAGCATACAACACCAGTTACATATTCTTCTAATGGTATATTAACAACTTCATTGTTATTTAATTTTACTTTTACAGTCTTTTCATTCTTAACTTCTTCTTTTGTTATATTATTGTTTACATTACTATTTTTTACATTATCATTTAATTTATTTTGTTTATTTGTCTTATCTTTATTTTCAGTTTTATTGACTAAATCATCAACTTTAACTGCTTGTGCACTAGAAGATGATATATTTGTTACCACATTTTCTTCTTTTTCAATACTATCATATTTTTGATTATTATCTTCTTTTAGTGTAGCGTCACTTATATCCTCATTATTTATAGTATTTTCTCCTTCATCTGCAACTTCAGCTACCAAGTCTGTTTCTTTTAAATTATTAGCTTCAACATTTGGTCCAATTATTTGGGATATTACAAATGTTCCTATAATAACCCCATTTAAAACCAATATTGCTGTTGCATCCTTTACACTTTCAAGATGACTTTTAACATATTTTTTTATTTCGAAAGTAACCTCTTTTACCTTCTCTTTGTATTTGTCAAAATCTAAACCAAACTCATACTCAAATGGATAATCAGCATAAACAACAAATTCCTTTTTATTATTTATTATTTCTAGTTTGTGACACACCTTAATATAATTCATACAATCACCTATATTTATAGTGTGTATATATATTATAATTATTCAGTTTTTATATTAAAGATTTAAAACTATAATAACATTATGAATTAAAAATATATTAGCCTATTTAAAATTTAAAAAGCCCTAAAATATTGAAAATTCAATATTTTAGAGCTAAAAAACTGGTGACCCCTACGGGAATCGAACCCATGATTCCACCTTGAGAGGGTGGCGTCTTAACCGCTTGACCAAGGGGCCAACAATAAAGTTATTATATCATATTTTTTTTTGATAGTAAATACTTTGATCAAAAAAAGAGGAAAAGATTATTTTCCTTTCCCCTAACTTTATTATTTAACCTCATTTGCACAGCTACCTTTTTCAAATATTTCTTTTATATTCTCACAAGTATCACAAGCAATTTTATCTAGAGCTTCTCTAGTGAAAAAAGCTTGATGGGATGTTATAACAACATTTGGCATTGTAAGAAGCGTTGATAGATTTTTGTCTCTTAAAGTAGACTGTGACAAGTCATTCATAAAGAAATCTCCCTCATTTTCATAAACATCTAAAGCTACTCCTCCAATTTTACCACTTGCAAGTTCTTCAATCAAATCATTTGCATCTACAAGTTTTCCTCTACTTGTGTTTATTATTATAACTCCATCCTTCATTTTTTTAATTGAATCTTTATTAATCATTTTTGTATTTTCATCAGTTAATGGACAATGAAGTGAAATAATATCTGACTCTTTATATAACTCATCAAGAGTGACATATTTAAAGTCTTTTTCCTTTGCAAATTCTTCGTCCTTGTAAATATCATAAGCTATAATGTTTGCTCCATATCCTTTCATAATATTAATGAAACATTTACCAATTTTTCCTGTACCTATAACACCAACTGTTTTTCCATGAATATCAAATCCAAGAAGTCCATTTAAAGTAAAGTTATACTCTTTTGATCTTTGATATGCCTTATGTGTTTTTCTGTTAAGTGTTAATAACAAAGCTGATGCGTGTTCTGCTACAGCATATGGTGAATAAGCTGGTACTCTTACTGCTTTTAAATTTTCATCTAAACATTTTAAGTCAACATTATTAAATCCAGCACAACGAAGTGCTATAAGTTTTACACCATACTCTTTAAGTATATTTATTGTTTTTTCATCAACTGTATCATTTACAAACACACATACAGCATCATATCCTTTTGCCATATGTGCAGTTTTTTCACCAAGTTTTTCCTTAATATAATTTATTTCATAACCATATTTTTTGTTATATTCATTAAAAAACTTTTTATCATATTCTTTTGTGTCATAAAATGCAATTTTTATCATATCAATTCCTCCTCTATCTGTTTAATTATACCACTATTTCTAGTATAACTCAATATTTTTAAAAAAATAACTAAACAAACTATTTTATTTATTTTTTTTATATGTTATAATGAAATATATTTAATTAAGGGGGAATACATGGAAAATGAAGTAATAGAAAAAAAAGCCAGAAAAAATATTGCTTTATACAGAAAATATAAAACATTTTCATATGACTTTTTATTTTATTATGCTGTATCTGTATTATATTTAACAATTACAAAAGGTTTTTCAATGTCACAAGTAATGTTTATAAACTCAGCATACTCTGTTTTTTGCATTATTTTTTACTTTTTTGGAAATTCAATTGTAAATAAATTAAATTTAAAATATAGCACAATTTTTGGAAATGTATTTGTACTTATAAATGGAATCTTATTCTTAATTGGAAATTCATATTCAACATTTTTATTGGCTAACTTTTTTGGTGCATTTGGCTTTACTTTAAAGAATATAAGTGAAAGTAGTATATTATATTCTTCACTTAGAAAATTAAAAAAAGCTCCCGAATTTTCAAAAATAGAAGGAAAATCAAACTCAAAATATTACTACTATGATGCTTTTGCATCTTTTGTATCTGGATTCCTATTTGTAATTAATAACTACATTCCAATTATACTTTGCTGTATAAACTTGATTATAAGTCTAATTATTTCAATTAATTTTGCAAATGTTGACAAAAAAGATAATAATGAAAAATATACATTAAAAGATATGCTAAGAGAAACAAAAAATATTTTAAATAGTAATAGACTAAAAGCGTTATACTTATTTTCTTTTATTTTTACTGGAATAGTTACTGTAAGCACAACATTATACAAAGCTATTTTAATTGATGTTGGAATAAAAAATGAATATACGACTGTAATAGTATGTATTGTATCCATCTTTATTGGAATAGGAGCAAAACATTTATTTAATATTGAAAAAATAACTAGAAACAAGACTTTGAAATTTTTATCACTTGCTTTTGTAATCGCCCTACTTTTTGTTGGAATAGTTGGGACAAGCTCTTCTCTTAATATTACAAATATGTCAATATTACTTATTTCACTTTCGCTAATGGGATTAGTACAAGGAGCCTATAGAGTTGCACTTAAAAAATATATTCTTAGTTTTACGACACATAAGATAAGAAATAGAATAACATCTACATATTACATATTTGAAAATTTAGGTTCTGCATTACTTTCTGCAGCCTTAGGACTACTTTTAAATTATACAACAAACTCAATTGCATGTATAATATTTGCAACTACAAGTTTTGTTATAATAGCTTTAGTTATCTATTATATGAAAGGTAGAATTGGCCTTAGACCTGAACAATATGCTCCTAAAGATATAA
>USJA01000054.1 GCA_900554875.1 uncultured Clostridium sp.
TTTCTCAAGAAAAAATATGTAAAAATGTTTTTTACATGAAAGTATACCTTTCCCTCATAATTAAATATAAAGAAAAATAATTTAGATAGAAATTCTCTATTTATATACCCTTTAACTTCAATTAAAATTGGTACTCTTCCACTAATCTTTTTTAAAACATCTTCAAATAAAGGTATCTTTTCTTTACTCCCTTTTATATTGAACCTTTGAATATTTTTAAGAGTCATTTTAGATGTTTTCCCTTTAACTCCAAGTAATCTTTTGGTATATCTGTCATGCATACATACAATATAGCCATCTTTTGTCATTCTAATATCAAGCTCAATTGACATATTACGATTAATAGCTTCAGCAAATGCTCTAATTGAGTTTTCAGGATACACGCAATGATAACCTCTATGTGCTATTATATTTACATATATCTCCTTTGATTTTTTTGGAATATAACTTAATAATTTCATCACATTTTTAATATAACCAAAAACAGTAGAAAAATTCATATTTCCTACTGTTTTATCTTAAGTTTCCATTTGTCTTGCCAAAAAGTTTGCGGCATTTTGAACTAATTTATACTCAACATTTGTAATTGGTTTATCATAATCTGATGAAAACATTATAACTGTTCCCACAGCATCTCCGTCACATATAATAGGTGCAATGATCTGTGATCTATACTTTAGTGCACTATCTCCAATAATAATTGGCATTATTCTATCATCCTTTGTAGACCAAATTGCTCTATCTTCCATTACATTTAAAACGTGTTCGCTAATTTCCTTAGCAATATATTCCTTCTTAGGGGCACCTGAGACAGTAATTATGGTTTCAGTATCAGTAACACATACTACAAAATCAGTTGTCCTATTAAGAGTTTCAGCGTACTGTGTAGCAACTTCTAACATATCTCCCATAGTTGCATGTTTTCTTAAAATTATTTCTCCATCATTTTCAATATAAATTTCTAAAGGATCTCCCTCCCTTATTCTTAAATTTTTTCTAATTTCTTTTGGAATAACAATCCTACCTAAATCATCTATTTTTCTAACAATTCCTGTAGCTTTCATCTTAACCTCCTAAGTTGTAATTTAACAATATTATTATTAGTTATTAAATTGCATTTATACTTTTAAATTTAATAATTAAAATTCTCTTTATATAATTTTATATTAAAAATAACAATATGTCATAGGAAATTTTTTACAGGAATTTGCTAGCACCACATAAAGAGTGTATAACACAACTTAAAATGTATTATACACTCTTTTAGTATTAATGTCAACACAATTATATTACTTCGTTAAATCATCAATAACTGTTGATATATTATTTAGTAACGCCCTTTTTAATAATTTATAATTACCCTTTTTTTCTAAATTATCTTCTTTTATAATAATTGATAATTTTTTTAAATTTCTAATATCACTGTTTAACAATCTTCTTTTTCTTTTATACCTAACTGTTAAAATATTAATAAATCTATTCAAATCATAGTTTGGTGTATCGCATAATTTTAAATACAAGTTTTCCATGTCATACCTAGAAAATACTGGTATATCTTTATATTCCTCTGTAAATTGTTTGTAAAATTTAGGTAAATTATTTGGAAGATTTTTAAACAGATCACTTGCCTTATTTGCTGCAATTTGTTCAACAGTTTTTTGTTTTATTTTATAATATTCATCTTTTATTTGATTAATATCCTTATCTTGTGTGTTAAATTCAATTTCATCTTCTGAAAGAAGTTTTAACATTTCCATATCATTTATATGTTCTGTGGCCGAAATTTCCATACCAATAACAAAGCAATGTTTTAATTCCTCAACAGAACAAGTTATTAAGTTCATATTTATCAGTTGTTTATATACAGAAAACAACTTTACATATTCTCTAAATCCTACTTTTCCAAATTTAACTTCATTTAAAACCTTCTTCCATAAAAAGTCAAAATCGAAGTCAGAAAGTTTCCAATAGTCACCATTTAATAATTTGAGATATTGTTTATCTTTAGTATCTTTAGTTTCAGTTAAACTGTCTATAGCATTATCCATATTTTTTTTATACATTTTTTCATCCAAAACACGTGTCCTAATGTACATTTCTATAAACTTGAAAAATCTATATTTAATATTTGTATTAACGAAAAATTTATTATCAAACTCTCTTAAATAAATTTGCTTTGTGTCATTTAAAATTTGAGATGTAAAAATTATAGATAAATATTCCTCATTATCTTCAATATTAATAAACTTTGAATTTGTCTTTATCTCATAAGAGATTGCAATTGTAAATTTAAGCATAACTTTTAAAAGTTCATACGGTACATCGGAATAATCTCTTAGAACATTTTCATAAATTTTTTCAAAATCATTTAATGCATGTTTTAAAATTCTTAAATTTCTACTTTCCGTTTTTAAAAATGTGCTTTCAATAGCAGCATAATTTTTTTTATAAAACTCATATAATGAATAATTATATGTAAATTTATTTATCATTGATGTCAAAACATATTTATATTCAGCTTTAAATTCAAAAGTTTCTCCTATAAGTTTTTCCTTAATCCTTTGATATTCGTTAGATTTTTCAAAAAGGAAAGAAACCTCTTTATCAAGCAAATCCCTATAACTATCATCTTCAATAAATTTAGTTATATCAGTTATAGGTTTTTTATCAATTCTACCCTGTTTATCTAAAACATAAGTTGCAATCCATTTCTTAAAATCAATATTATCATTTTTAAACTTTATAGCAAGCTCCTCTTCATTACAAATAATTATTGTCTTAATTCCATCGTGCTCAACAAAATTATTTATATATCCCAAAATATCAATAACATCTATATTCGCTCTTTCTAAATCGTCAAAGCATAATACCTTATCATCAACTGTAAACAATTTAGAGAAATCTACCTTATCAGAATTAAAATTCATGCTACCAAATAAATTTGCCATATCAAGTCCTGTTTTAACATACTCAGGAATTGAATTACCTTTTTTATTATCTACAAATTTTTTTAAAGTTTTACTAAGCATTGGATTTGTTTCTATAAATAACTTTTTACTTATTTCTTCAAGGCTATTGACACCATAAAGTGAAATATATATTGTCTTGTACTTTTTTCCTTCATTACTTATTTTTTCAATTTTATCCCTTAAATTATTATTCCAAAAATATGTTTTACCGCTTCCCCATTTACCGTTCAACATTATTGCATAATCAGTATAAGGTTTTCTTATATAATCACATATAGCATTAATTAATTCGTTCATTAAATCACCTCTAAATATATTTTCATTTTAGCATAAACAAAATAATTAATCAATACAATAAAAAATATATAGCAGTTATTTTTTGACATTATGTAAAATATATGATATAATTATAAAAAAATGCAAAGGGGAATATTTATGAATATAAATACGGAAGCTAAATTTTTCTTTGACAGCAGTTTGAGTGCTACTCAAGTAGCAGACAGACTCGCAACAACAATACTAACCTTTAAATCTTATTCTTTTGTGATGGACTACAAAATTTATGAAATATTAAAATCTATTGCAACGGTTAGTCCTCATATGTTACGTATTGAGCATGAACATTTAGGCTTCATACTGTATATTTCAATAATAGATAGTAATTATCTATTAATTGAAAAATATATAGGCTTAACAGATGATTTAAATCATTTCCATTGCTATGTAAGACCAGATAAAAATAATCTAGTCAAGCCTATTTTGTTTACAATGAAGTAAGTTCATAAAAATAGCAAGTCAAATTGACTTGCTATTTTTATTTATTAACTTATCTTTAAGACCCGTCATTCTATTTTTAGAGTCAATATTATCAACCATATATTCTATCATTTTTTTACTTCCAACGATTACAAGCATTTTTTTTGCTCTTGTCATTGCTGTATATAAAAGATTTCTTGTAAAAAGCTTAGGATATCCCGTATATAAAGGTAAAACAACATAATCAAATTCGCTACCTTGACTTTTATGTATTGTAGTTGCGTATGCAAGTTCAAGCTCATCAAGCTCATCAAAATCATAGGATATTTCTCTTACATCATCAAATAATACTGTAAGTTCTTTATTTACATTATCTATTTTTTGTATATATCCAATGTCCCCATTATATACTCCTTCAATATTTTGCTTTGCTTCCCCCTTAACATCAAATCTTTTGTCATAATTATTTTGAATCTGCATTACTTTATCACCCACTCTATATATTCTATCTCCAACTTTTCTCTCCTCTTTGGATATAGATTTAGGATTTAATAACTCTTGTAACATACTATTTAATTCAATAGTACCAAGAGTTGTTTTTTTCATAGGTGTTAAAATTTGTAAATCTTTTAGTTTATCAAATGTTGCAAAAGATTCCAATCTATATGAAACAAGTGATGAAATTTCTGATAAAGTATCTTCTACACTATTTGTTTTTATAAAATACATATCAGTATCTTTATTCTTAAATTCAGGATATTTTCCTTCATTTACTCTATGTGCATTTAAAATAATATCACTTTTTGCACTTTGTCTGTATATTTGTTTTAAGTATACGGTGTTTACAATTTTTGATGATATTATATCCTTTAAAACATTTCCTGGACCTACTGATGGTAATTGATCTACATCACCAACAAAAATAATTTTAGTTTTTTTATTTAAAGCTTTTATTAGATTATTCATCATTATTGTATCAAGCATAGATGCTTCATCAACTATCACAAAATCCTCTTCAATAGTTTTTACTTCAAGATTATATAACATATCAATATCTTCATTATCAAGCTTGGTAATTTCAAGAAGTCTGTGGATTGTTCTTGCCTCTCTTTTTGTAGTTTCAGTTATTCTCTTTGCTGCCCTTCCTGTTGGTGCACAAAGAACATATTTTATATCTAACTTTTCTAAAATTTGTATTATACATTTAATAATAGTAGTTTTTCCCGTACCGGGTCCACCAGTAATTACAGTTATTTCATTTATAAGTGAATTAAGAATTGCCTCTTTTTGTTCATCAGAAAGTTCAATTCTATCCTCTTTACTGATTTCATCTATATATTTGGAATAATCATCTTTTTTATTTAATTTTACATTACTTTTTTTTACTATAAAATCAGCAATATTTTCTTCAGCTAAAAAATAACTTTTTCTATATATATATTCCTCATCATTTATAGTCTGCCTATATAATTTTTCATGTAATTCTAACCTAATTATTCCGTTTTGAATGCATGATTCAGGTACATTTAAAATCTTTGCAGCATATGAAATTAATGTATCTTCTTTAAGACAAGTATGCCCAAATTCTGTTGCATTATTAAGTGAATATATTATACCAGTGTCTATTCTTGATTCTGATTCAGGTAGTACACCTAATTTTTCACCTATTTTATCTACCTGTTTAAAATCTAAAGTTTTAACAAACATTAAAAGGCTATATGGATTTTGCTTTACTATATCTATAGTATCTTTTCCTAGATCTTGGTATATTTTACTAGCCATTACAACTGAAATACCAAAATCAGTTAAAAAATTAATTACATTCCATCTTTCATATTCTTCATTAAAAAAAACATTTAAGGCTTCAACATTTTTTTCGCTTAATCCTTTTACTTTTAAAAGATCTATAGATTTAAACCTAATAGTATTAATAGTATCTTGTCCAAACATATCAATAATAGCTTTTGCTTTCTTTTTTCCTACACCTTTAACATTATCTGCTATATATTGAATTAAAGCTGAGTCAGTTTTTGGTAAAACTTTCTTATATGTTGTAAATTTGAACTGTTCACCATAAACTTTATGAGAAGACATTTCCCCCTCAAGTTCAATTTCATCTCCTATTTCTAAACCTTCTGTTTGCCCCACAGCTGTCATATATCCAGATTTGTTTTTTAGCAACATTACTGTCCAAGAGTTACTATCATTTCTATATATAATTGTTGATACTTTTCCTTCTAATTTCATATTTTCACCAGGTATATTATATATTAAAGATATAGCATCTTCAAGTCAATATCAAAAAATTTAATAAATTAATAAAAAAGCATTGACTTTTTTTATTAATTATAATATACTATTAGTAGTGAATCGCGGGGTAGAGCAGTTGGCAGCTCGTAGGGCTCATAACCCTGAGGTCGCAAGTTCGAGTCTTGCCCCCGCAACCACTATTTTAACCGAAAACTATTTAGTTTTCGGTATTTTTTTGCTTTAAATAGGCTATCAAATGCTATGAATTTCTCTCAAAATCTCTCAAATTACTGACATATTCACTCACCAAAATTAAAAGTGATAAAATTTGGTTGCATTTTTAATTTTAAACATTTGTCAAAATCCAGTAATATCAATACTTTTAAAAGATTTTTGGGTTGCAGTTTTAATTTTTAATGTAAAAAGAATCGATAATCGGAGGTAAAAAAATATGATTAATAAAAACGATTCTTTTTCAATAATACCACATACAATACTTTTTAATAATGGATTAACTTCAAGTGAAAAATTACTCTTTTGTTATATATGCACATTAAGTAATAAAGAAGGTTTTTCATTTGCAACTAATAAATATTTAGCACAAAAATTTAAAGTTACAACTAGATCTATAAATTTATGGTTAAAGAAATTAGAAGATAAAAAGTTAATAAGAGCAGAATATGAATATAAGGATAAAGAAATAGTTAAAAGAAAATTATACCCCTATCTATCCAAAAATCACTACCCCTCTAGAAATAATTTTCAAGAGAGTAATGAAACAGATTTCAACTATAATAATATAAAATATAATAATATAAACAATATAGGGAGCAATA
>USJA01000055.1 GCA_900554875.1 uncultured Clostridium sp.
TATGAATTCTTATTAAATTTTAATGGTAGTATGTAAAATTTTGGTATTCTATAGTATAATTTTGGTATGTAATAGATTCTTTATTGAGAGGTGATTATAAATGTTTGTTAATTATGCACATAGAGGTGCTTCTGCATACGCACCTGAAAATACAATGATATCATTTAGAAAAGCATTACAATTAGGTGCAAATGGAATTGAATTAGATTTACAACGAACAAAAGATGGAAAAATTGTCATTTTTCATGATAAAAATATTGATAAGAAATCCAATGGAAAAGGTAAAATTAGTGATTATACATATAAAGAATTATTAGATTTTGATTTTGGAAGTTGGTTTGATATAAAATATAAAGATGAAAGAATTGTTTTATTTGAAAACTTTGCCAAAGAATTTTTATCAAAAAATTTAACTTTTGCTATAGAATTAAAACAAGAAGGAATAGAAAAGGATGTCTTAGATATTATAAAAAAATATGCTACGCACGATGATATTTATATAACATCTTTTAATTTTAATGCTCTTAATAATGTTAGGGTGATAGATTCAAATATAAAATTGTCTTGGTTAATCGAAGATAGAATAAACATTGATAATATAAGTAAATTACTAGAAATTAATGGGATTCAAATATGTCCTAATGCAGAAGATGTTACAATAGAAGATATAAAATTAGCAAATAAAAGTGGAGTTAGAGTAAGACTTTGGGGAGTTTCTAATGAAGATATAATGAGGAAAGCTTTTAATTTTAATATAGACGGAATGACTGTTAATTTTCCAGATAAACTTAAGGAATTAATGGAGGAAAAATATAATGGATGTAAATTTTAATGATGAAATTATTTACGAAACTAAAAATTTTATAGTATGTATACCTAAAATGCCACATATTCCAAGAAAAGATGGTGGGCATATTTGGATAAGAGCTAAAAAAAATAAACTTTGTAGTAGATTAGATTTAAATCCTAAAGAAGCAACAGAAGTGATGAGACTAACAATGTTAATTAGCGAAGCAATGATAATCGGAATGAAAAATAGGAATATTAGTATAGAAAAAATAAACTATCAAGAAAATGGTAATTGGGCATATCGTAAAGGAAAAAATCCAGTTTTCCATATACATTTATATGGAAGAACAATAAATTCAAGAACTCAAACTTTTGGAGAAGCGCTAGTATTTCCAAACAAAGATACAGGTTTTTATGATAAATTTGAATCATTTAATTTTGACGATATAAGGGAGATAAAAAAGCAAATTTCAGTATTAGAAAATACTGAAAAGTATAATCCTAAAAATTGGAATTTAAAATAGTTTATTGAAAGGATAATATTATGAATATTTATGTTATAAGACATGGTAGAACAAATAATAATGATTTAGGACTATTTAATGGAAGAAATGATGAAGATATAAATGATATAGGAATAGAACAAGCAAAAAAAGTAAGAGATACTTTAAGAAAAATTAATATAGATTTGATTATATGTTCTCCTATGAAAAGAACAAAACATACAGCAAATATTATAAACATAAACAACATCCCTATAATTTATGATAACAGATTGATAGAAAGAGATACTGGTGATATAACATTAATGCCCTATGAAATAATTGATAGAGAAGAATATTGGAATTATTATTCTACTAAATATAAAAACGTAGAAACAGTAGATAATTTATTAAAAAGAGTTTATTCTTGTATTAATGATATAATTAAAAATTATAATAATAAAAATATTTTAATAGTTACGCATAATGGTGTAGCAAGAGCAATATATGTGTATTTTAATGGTATTCCAAAAGATGGCAAGATTTGGAAAATTGGAACACAAAAAAATTGTGAAATTAGAAAATATAATATAAAATAAAAGGTCCTGGGAATTCCCATAGTAGAATTTATGGGGGAGTATAAATTCAGTGCTGGTTAGACACAAATTTTATTCCCAAATTTAAAAATATATAATAAAAACTCACGAACTTTTAAGCCCGTAAGTTGTATTCAAATGGAGCTATTAGGGAGAATCGAACTCCCGACCTACAGGTTACGAATCTGTTGCTCTACCAACTGAGCTATAATAGCATATATATTGTTATTATAGAATATATACTTAAAAAATTCAATAAATGCATGGAAAAAATAATAAAATTATTAAAAAATGTTGACAATTAGAGTTAAAAAAGTTATAATGTATATGTTAACTTTTGCTTATTTTATATGCGTAAAGTGAGTAAAAATTTTGTAATAGGAGGAATGAATAGTGGCTAAAGATGATGTTATTGAAGTTGATGGAATAGTTACAGATGCTTTACCTAATGCTAACTTTAAGGTTAAACTTGAAAATGGTCATGAGGTTTTAGCTCATATTTCTGGAAAACTAAGAATGCATTACATTAAAATTTTACCTGGAGATAAAGTTAAGCTTGAACTTTCAACATATGACTTAACTAAAGGTAGAATAACTTGGAGAGGAAAATAATCCTATTATATTAAAATCATGCAATAAGCATAAAACTAGAGCGGCTGTAAAAGGCATGGCCTTAATGTCTTTTATTTTAGTTTCATGTTTATTATATAACTTACTTTTGTTAAATTTATTAACAAGTATTTTAAGGAGGAATTAAAATGAAAGTAAGACCATCAGTAAAAAAGATTTGTGAGAAGTGCAAAGTGATTAGAAGAAATGGCGTAGTTAGAGTTATTTGTGAAAATCCAAAGCACAAACAAAGACAAGGTTAATGTGGGGGTGTAAGAGTAAATGGCACGTATAGCTGGAGTAGATTTACCAAAACAAAAAGTAGCAGAAATAGGACTAACATCTATATATGGAATTGGTCGTTCTGCATCAAGAAAAATACTTGCAGAAGCAGGTATTGAACCAACAAAAAGAGTTAAAGATTTTACAGAAGAAGATGAAGCAAAAATAAGAGAAATAATCGATAGAGATTATACAGTAGAAGGAGATCTTCGTAAAGAAGTATCTTTAAACATCAAAAGATTAATGGAAATTAATTGCTATAGAGGACAAAGACATAAAAGAAGACTTCCTGTAAGAGGTCAAAGAACAAAAACTAATGCTAGAACTAGAAAAGGTCCTAGAAAAACAATAGCAGGAAAGAAAGGAGTATAGTTAGAAATGGCAGATAAAAGAAAATCAGTTTCAAAGAAAAAAGTAAAAAAGAATATTTCAACTGGTGCAGCTCACATACAATCTTCATTTAACAATACAATTGTTACAATGACTGATTCTCAAGGTAACGTTATATCTTGGGCAAGTGCTGGTGGACTTGGATTTAAAGGTTCAAGAAAAAATACTCCTTTTGCTGCAGGTCAAGCAGCTGAAACAGCAGCTAATGCAGCTAAAGAGCATGGTTTAAAAAGTGTAGAAGTGTTTGTAAAAGGACCTGGTTCTGGAAGAGAAGCAGCTATAAGAGCACTTCAAACAGCTGGATTGGAAATAAACATGATAAAAGATGTTACTCCAATACCACATAATGGTTGTAGACCACCAAAGAGAAGAAGAGTATAGTGGGGGTGTAAATATAAAATGGCAAGATATACAGATGCAGTATGTAAAAAGTGCAGAAGAGAAGGCACAAAACTTTTCTTAAAAGGCACAAGATGTAATTCAAATAAATGTGCAATTGATAGAAGATCTTATGCTCCAGGACAACATGGTAAAAATAGAGTAAAATTATCAGAATATGGTCTTCAATTAAGAGCAAAACAAAGAGCTAAAGAATATTATGGGGTTTCAGAATCTCAATTTAGAAAATATTATGAAGAAGCTTTCAGACGTGAAGGAGTAACTTCAGATATCTTATTCGAACAATTAGAACTTAGACTTGATAATGTAGCATACAGAATGGGAATTGGTACTTCAAGAGCTGAAGCAAGACAACTAGTAGGATATAAAGTACTAGATGTTAATGGTAAGAAAGTAAACATCCCTTCATATATTTGTAAAGTAGGAGATGTTATCTCTTTAAGAGATGCTAAAAAAGATAATAAAACAGTAGTTTCTGTAATGGAAACTAACAAATTAAAAGCAGTACCAGCATGGTTAGAATTAAATAAAGATAGAACAGAGGCAAAAGTTTTAAGAAAACCAACTAGAGAAGATGTTGATCTTGAAGTTCAAGAAAGTCTAATCGTTGAGTTATACTCTAAGAACTAATTAAATCATTTAATTAAGTTATATATAATACGTGTAATCAGAGCGTATTAAAGGAGGAATTAAAATGGTTGAAATGCAAAGACCTGAAATAAAATGTGTTGAAGTTAACGCTGACACATATTATGCAAGATTTGAGGCACAGCCTCTTGAAAGAGGATTTGGAATTACACTTGGTAATTCACTAAGAAGAATTCTACTTTCATCACTACCAGGGTATGCTATAAATACAATAAAAATTGCAGGGGTAACTCATGAATTTACAACAATACCAGGAGTTACAGAAGATGTTACAGATTTAATACTTAATTTAAAACAAGTATGTTTAAAATCTACTGACATGGATAAAAAAGATATCACTATAAAAGCTAAAGGACCATGTGAGGTTACAGCTGGAGATATTATAACTGATTCAACAATAGAAGTTGTAAACAAAGATTTACATATTGCTTATGTTGATGATGGAGCAGAATTAGATATTGAAATGACTGCTGTAAAAGGTAGAGGATATGTTGAAGGAAAAAGAGAAAAAGATTCAACAGATGCTATAAACGTTTTACCAATTGATTCAATATTTACACCTGTTAAAAAAGTTAATTTCCAAGTTGAAAAAACAAGAGTTGGTCAAGATCCAAACTATGATAAATTAATTATTGAAATTTGGACAAATGGTGTTATAGAACCATATGAAGCTTTAAGTATGGCTGCTAAAATCTTAAATGAACATTTAGAAATGTTTATTGATTTATCTGAAATAGCTAAAAATATGTCAATAATGTCTCAAAAAGAATTATCTATGAAAGATAAAATTTTAGAAACATCAATTGAAGATTTAGAGTTCTCAGTAAGATCATATAACTGTCTAAAGAGAGCAGGTATACATACAGTTGCAGATATAGTAAATAAATCTGAACAAGATATGATAAAAGTTAGAAATCTAGGTAAAAAATCACTAGATGAAGTAATGAATAAAATTGCAGAACTTGGACTTGAATTTAAAAACAAGGACGAGTAATTAAAGGAGGATAAGCAAAATGCCAGGAACAAGAAAACTTTCAAGAGTAACTTCTCACAGAAGCGCCATGCTTAACAATTTAGTTTCATCTTTAATCCTTAATGGAAAAATAGAAACTACACTTGCTAAAGCAAAGGAAGTTAAACCTATTGCTGATAGCTTAGTAGATTTAGCAATAAAAGAAAAAGATAACTTTGAAGTTAAGGAAAAAACAGTATCTAGAGCAAAACTAGATAAAAATGGTAAAAAAGTAAAAGAAACTAAAACTTCTAAAAATGGAAAAAAATATGAGGTAATAGTAAGAGAAGTAGTTAAAGAAAATAAAAATGTTGATAAACCATCAAAACTTGCTGCTAGAAAAAAAATGTTTAGACATTTAAATAAAATAAGTGATTTCAACGGTAATACTGTTGATTTAACAGAAAAATTATTTAATGAAATTGCACCTAAATATGAAAAAGCAACAGGTGGTTATACAAGAATTGTTAAATTAGTTCCAAGAAAAGGTGACGGAGCTGAAATGGCAATAATAGAACTAATATAGTTATATTAAATAGTGTGAAATGTTAAAGTTTTGCACTATTTTTTATTTTTCTGTTGAAAAATGTTTTAGTTTTTGTTAATATATATATATGACTTAATTGGGGGGAATTATATGAAAAAAGGAAATGCGTTAGTAGCTGTCATAGTTACAATTGTTGTAATGTTATTAATAGTTGGTGGAATTGGATTTGCTGGTGTAAAACTTGGTGTGATTAAATTCGATATGGGAGCTTTAAATTTTGGACAAAAAGAAGAAGAAAAAAAAGATGAAGTTGATATATATTCAAAAGAGTATAATGTTGATGACTATGTAAGTGTTGCTAAAGACGATACAAGTGGAGTGAAATTAGTAACATTTAAGAACAATGATTCAGATGATATAACAAAATTCACAGACAAACAAATCGAATTTACTAAATTAAAAATTGATAGTGGAAATAAAAAGACAAATGTAGTAAGAACTAATGCTGAAAAAGGAATTTTATCAGTATACACAAAAGAGACTGTAAAAAAATCTGATACTATTATTTCAGAAAATTCATATTCTATAAATTTAAGTATAGAAAACAATGAAAAAGTCAAAAATGAAGATGTATTTAATATATATAATGTTAAGATTGACAACGTTACAAAAGCTGTGGTAAATAAATTTGTAGAAGAATCTGCTGACATAACATATACAGATTCTACAGGTACAAAAGTAAAAGCGGCAGATATTAAAAATAATTCAAGTAAATATACAGAAATTTTAAAAAGCAATATTGAGGACTTAGTTGTATATACAAAAAAAGATAAAGTATATATTGACGTTAATCCTGTAAAATTATTAAAAATGTTTGGACTTGACACACAAGATACTTCAAAAATTGTTAATATTACAAGCGTTGCTATATAATAAAAACATAAAGACTATACAAATTAAATAAAATTTGTATAGTCTTTGTTTAACTTTTGTTTATTTAACATGCTATGAATATTAGATGCGTATATATCTATATCAAGTGACAATTTTTGGTATTTATTCAAATAGGATATTTTTTTACTATTTAAAGATGATATAATTGG
>USJA01000056.1 GCA_900554875.1 uncultured Clostridium sp.
ATCCAATTAATACTCTCCTAAATATTATTATTGATTAAAAACAGCTTCAAATTCTTCTGCACTAATCTTTTCTTTTTCAATTAAAATCTCAGCAACTTTATGAAGTTTATCTATATTTTCTTTTAATAATTTTTCAGCATATTTATATCCGCCGTTTATAATATTTCCAACTTCTTCATCAATTTGAGCAGCAACTTTTTCACTATAGTTTCTACCATTATTTCTTTCCATTCCAAGAAATACTTCTTCTTGTGTCTCGCCAAATGTAATAGGTCCAAGTTTATCTGACATTCCATATTTAGTTACCATATCTCTTGCAATTTTACTTGCTCTTTCAATATCATTTGAAGCACCTGTACTTATATCATTTAACACAAGTTTTTCAGCAACTCTTCCGCCAAGTAATGATACAATATTTTCTTTCATTTCTGTCATAGACATAAAACTCTTGTCTTCATTTGGTTTATACATTGTATAACCACCTGCCATACCTCTTGGTATAATTGAAATTTGATGTACTGTATCATGATTTGGTAAAAATCTTGATACAACAGCATGACCTGCCTCATGATATGCAGTAAGTCTTTTTTCTTTATCACTTATTATTTTACTCTTCTTCTCAGGTCCCATCATAACTTTAACCATTGCTTCTTCAACATCTTCCATTTCAACAATTTTTTTATTCTTACGCGTTGCAAGAATTGTTGCTTCATTTATCATATTTTCTAAATCTGCACCAGAAAATCCCGCTGTGTTTTTAGCAATAACTTTAAAATCTATATCGTTAGCAAAAGGTTTTTTCTTTGCATGTAATTCAAGTATTTTTTCTCTTGCACCTATATCAGGTGAACCAACCACTATTTGTCTGTCAAATCTGCCAGGTCTAAGTAAAGCTGGATCTAATATATCAACTCTATTAGTAGCAGCCATAACAATAACACTTTGTCTATCTTCAAAACCATCCATTTCAACTAGTAATTGATTTAGTGTTTGCTCTCTTTCATCGTGGCCTCCACCAACACCAGCTCCTCTATGTCTACCAACGGCATCTAATTCATCAATAAATACAATACATGGAGCATGTGCTTTAGCTTCTGCAAAAAGATCTCTTACCCTTGATGCACCAACACCAACAAACATTTCAACAAAATCAGATCCACTTATAGAGAAAAATGGAACATTCGCTTCTCCAGCAACTGCTTTTGCAAGTAACGTCTTACCAGTTCCTGGATGTCCAACAAGCAACATACCTCTTGGAATTCTAGCTCCCATATCATGATATTTCTTTGGATTCTTTAAAAATTCAGTTACTTCCTGTAATTCTTCTTTTTCTTCATCTAAACCTGCAACATCAGCAAAAGTAACTTTTTTCTTAGAATTTTTATCAATCATCCTAGCTCTATTTTTTCCAAAACTCATTGCCTTACTATTACTATCTGTTGTACGTCTTAACATGAAAATAAATATAAATAATGTTCCTATTAAAAGTATTATATTAGGAATCATTGGACCAACAACTTCCCAAAATGATGGTTCAAGAACAACTAATTCAAATTTTCCTTCGTTTAATTTTTGACTAACATCATCCATAAATGTCGTTGTCGATGGAATATTTACAACTCTAATTGAATTATCTTCATTTTTTAATTTAACGTTTGCAGTTAATCTATCATTTGTTATCTCAACTTTTTCAACAGAGTCATCATTTATCTTTTGCATAAACTCTGTGTATGACATTTCTTTTGTTATATTTGTATTAAGCATTGAAATCATAAATATAGTAACACCAACAAGTAACAAATAAGTAAGTAGCGTACCAATAACTCCACTTTTTTTCTTTTTATTCATTTTTTCTCCCTTCAAAAAATCAATATATAACAGCTACATTTTTACATTTTATTTCAACTGTAAATTTATTTCCTATTATATACTTTTTACCCTTTATATTATTTTTTAAAAGTTTATATACATCATTTATATGTACATTACTAATACCGTTTAAATTTCCGTTTTTTTGTTTGATTATTTGCCTTATACATCTAAATGAAATTGCTTTGTGTGAATTAATTATAATATTTGAATCAAAAGTTATTTTACCTTTTTCTTTTTTTATTATACATCTTTCTAATATATTATTTGTAAATTCTTCTAAAAAATTCTCTTCATTTGTTAAAACTTCTCTCATCCTTATAATATTATTTGAAAAGTTACTGTTATATTCCTTTTCTATTAAAGGTATGAGAATGTTACGTATTTTATTTCTAAGATATACATTCTCATTATTAGTACAGTCAAAACAAGGATTTAAGTTTTGGAATATATTATACTCCAAAATATCTTTTTTTTCAATAGTAAGTAATGGCCTAATTATATCATTACTTAAAAAATTCATTCCTGTAAGTCCTTTTAAAGCACATCCTCGTATTAGATTCAAGAGAACAGTTTCAACATTATCATTTAAATTATGAGCAACAGCAATTTTATTTGCATTTGTTTTTCTTTTTATTTCATAAAAAAAATCATACCTTACTTCTCTACCACATGCCTCAACAGACATCTTTTTTTCTTTTGCAATCTCCTCCACGTTACTTTTTAAATAATAAAAAGGAATATTTAGCTCATTACAAGTGTTTTCTACATACAACTTTTCACTATCTGATTCAGATCTTATAGAATGGTTTACATGTGCAACTACAAGTTCATAATTTATACCATACCTTTTAATAAAGACATCTTGTAAGCTGACAAGAACTGTAAGCAAACACATCGAGTCTGGCCCACCTGAAACTGCTACCACAATTTTATCATTGTTTTGAATTAATCTGTTCTCTACAATATTTTTTGTAACTTCCTTTTGAATATTCTCACAAATATTTAATCTTTCATCTTTTATCATTCTTCTGGTCCCCTATATAAATTTGCAAATTTTGTATACTGACCAAGCCATGCAAGCTCTACAGTTCCTGTAGAACCACTTCTATTTTTAGCTATAATTACTTCTGCTACATTTTTTTTATCAGTATCTGCGTTATAATAATCCTCCCTATGTAAAAACATTACTATATCTGCATCCTGCTCTATTGCTCCAGATTCACGAAGATCACTTAACATTGGTCTATGATCAGTTCTAGATTCTGTAGCACGACTAAGCTGTGAAAGGGCAATTACAGGTACTGAAAGTTCCTTTGCAAGTATCTTTAAAGATCTACTAATTTCTGATATTTCTTGTTGTCTAGATGAACTCTTATTTTTAGATTCCATAAGCTGTAAATAATCAATTATAACAAGTCCAATATTTTTTTCAAGTTTAGCTTTTCTACACTTTGCACGAAGCTCGGCAGAACTTAATCCTGGTGTATCATCAATATATAACGGCATTTCCGAAAGTTTTCCGCTAGCCTCACCTAATTTAAGCCATTCTTCACTATTTAAATCCGCATTTTTTACTTTCATACTGTCAACTTCACTTTCGCTACAAAGTATTCTGTTTACCATTTGTTCTTTTGACATTTCAAGACTAAATACCATAGTAGGCACCTTGAGGTGTAAAGCAACAAACGTTGCTATGTTAAGAACAAATGCTGATTTTCCCATTGCAGGACGAGCAGCTACAATTAATAGATCTGATTTATTTAGACCTGAGATTTTAGCATCCAAATCAACAAATCCTGTTTCAAGTCCAGAAATTTTATTTTTATTTTGGAACATTTCCTCAATTTGATCAAATGTAGTTACAAGTATTTCTTTTATACTCGAATACCCTTTTGAATTTCTTCCCTGCATTATATCGAAAATATCTTTTTCAGCTTTTTCAACGAGTGCATCTACTTCCTCGGTCTGTGCATATCCAAGTTTTAATATATTGTTTGCCGCCTTTATAAGCTTACGAGAGATTGATTTTTCTTCTACAATTTTAACATAACTTTCAATATTTGAAGTTGTGGGAACGTTATCAATAAGAGTAGCTATGTATTCTGTTCCTCCGACTTTTTCAATTGTACCTCTTAAAGTTAATTGATCTTTCAATGTAATCATATCAATATGTTTTCCTAAAGAATATAGTTCAAACATGGCCGCATATATTTCTTTATTATCTTCTCTATAAAAATCATCAGGCTTTAAAAGTTCAACAGCAGAAATCACTGCGTCTTTATCAACAAGCATAGAACCCAAAACAGCTTGCTCAGCAATTATATCATTTGGTTGAACTCTATTTACTCCAATTTCGTTTTCCATTTAAACACCTACAATCCTACCACTGATACCTTTACCTTTGCAACTATTCCTTCATATAATTTTACATTTGCAACATATGAACCTAGTTCTTTTATTGGAATATCAATAGATATTTTCTTTTTATCTATCTTAATGTTATATACATTATTAATTTCTTCAGCTACATCCTTTTCTGTTATGCTACCAAATAATTTTCCATTATTACCAATTTTATGTTTAAATTTAATATAACCTTTTTCTAATTTTTCTTTTAACTTATTTGCTTGTTCAATTTCTTGTTCTTTTCTAAAACTTGCTGCATCATTTTTAGTTTTTGCTTCGCTTATGGCTTTATTATCAGCTATATTTGCAAGTTTTCTTGGAAGTAAATAATTTCTAGCATACCCTTCACTTACTTCAACTATCTGAAGTTTTTTTCCAATACCTTTTATATCTTTATTTAAAACAACTTTCATATTACTACTTCCTTTCCTATGTATTTTTAAAATTGCAAGAATTACACATACATATTGCATAAACATATTTCTATATACACTTTATTCACTTCCAAAATATTCATTTATACTCTGAATAAGTTTCTCTTTAGCCTCATCAATTGTTATTCCTGCAAGTTGAGCTCCGGCAAATGTAAGATGTCCACCTCCGCCAACTTTTTCTAAAATAGCTTGTACATTTATATCTCCCATTGATCTACCAGAAATCATAACTATTTCATCTACTTTACATAGAACAAATGAAGCAAGTATACCTGTTATATTTAATAATTCATCTGCTGCTTGTGCAGCAATTACAGGCATATCATCATAATTTTCTTCTGTAGTAGATACAGCAATGGTACCTTTTAATATTTCAGCGTTTTTAACAATATCCACTTTTGCAACATAAGTAGCAAAATCATTTTTAAATATTTGCTTTACCTCCGTTAAATCTAATCCAAACTTTTTTAAATATGCGGCTACCTCAAATGTTCTTACACCAGTTTTGAATGTAAAGTTTTTAGTATCTACAACAATACCTGAGTATATAGCTTCTGCTTCGATCGGATTTAATTGGAAATTATCCAAATACATTAAAATCTCTGTTACAAGCTCAGATGTTGATGATGCATATATCTCATGATATGTAAGTAATGCATCATCAATAAATTCTGGCCCTCTTCTATGATGGTCGATAATAACCTTTTTATCAATAAGATCGGCCAAATCAGGATACGCAAGATATGATTTTTTATGAGTATCAACAATTACAAGTAACGAATTTGTAAAATCTTGCTTTTTTATATCATCCTTAGTCACAAATATATTTTTATATGTTTCCAAGTCTTTTAACTTATTTACTACTAATTTTGTACTACTACTAAATTTTGTATCTGTTACAATATATGCTTCTTTATTTAATGATTTTGCAATTTTATATACTCCGACTGACGCACCTATACAATCAATATCTGTATTTTTATGACCCATTATATATACTTTATCGCACTTTTCCATTAATTCTTTTAAAGCTTGTGATATTGTTCTTGCCCTGACTCTACTTGTTTTTTCAAGGCCTAGATTTGATCCACCATAGAAATCAAATTTTTTATCTTTTTTTATTACAACTTGGTCACCGCCTCTACCAAGTGCAAT
Organism: uncultured Clostridium sp.; assembly: GCA_900554875.1. Classification (GTDB taxonomy): domain Bacteria; phylum Bacillota; class Clostridia; order TANB77; family CAG-465; genus CAG-465. The sequence goes on from USJA01000056.1 coordinate 5,868, forward strand.
GTCAAGAGCAGAAGAACCCGCCATATATCTTTCATTTAGCGTAGCTTCAGAATATGACATTCCAATAGATATAGTTATTGGCAATTTTGTTTTATCAGTTATTTTCTTTACTCTTTCTAATATTTCAAAAGTATTCTTTTCCATCTGATCTATATACTGTTTTTCAATAAATAGAACATATTTATCTTTATCAAGTTTATTTAAAATACCTTTATATTCAACTACCCATGTCCTTATTTCCTTTTCTATCATTGATGAAATTTCTGCTCTATTTACGCTGTCAAGTCCTTGTAATGTTTCTTCATAATTATCAATAAATAATATTCCAACACCAACTCGCGTATCTTCTAAAGTTTTTCTAATCTGACTTTCTACAGTTTTATCTATAAATGACAAAAGAATAACTTTATTTTCCTTAATTATGATATTATTACCTATAACATCATACACACTTCCATTTCCTATATCTATAGAAATTAAACTCCTACTTTGTTTTTGGTTTATTTGTTTTTCAATCTGAAGAGCACTATCATGTATAATTTCTAAGGGAATAATATGCTTTGACATATTATTTTGCCATATTATCCTATTTTTTTCTCCAACTATAGCCATTGGAATTTCAACAATATTTAGTGAATTCTTTAGGACTTCATCAAATCCATTTACCAACTCATTTATTCTATAGTTTCTAGTTTTAAATTCTTTGACACATAAATATATTATTATTGATGAAATTAAAAGTATTAAAATTAACTGAACATATAAAGTACTTGGTTTTATAATTGAGACAATAATACCAATAATAATTATAGCTACCAAACATATTATTTTAACACTAAATATATTAAGGTCTAAAAATTTAAATTTTACCTTTTTTTTTAACATAAAATCT
>USJA01000057.1 GCA_900554875.1 uncultured Clostridium sp.
AATTAGTTATCCTAGCATTTTATATTAAATTAATTATTAGAACTTTTTTTACCTTTATTTTTATTTAAAATAACAAATGTAATTACTGAAATTATAATCATTGGTATTGTAGTTATAGGAATAAGATCACCAGTATCTACAATTTTAATTATTTCCTTCGATGAGTCGTTTTTTATATCAATATAAATATTTTTATTATCTTTTGTTATTTCAAATTCGTATGATTTTTCATTTAAATTATATCCCTCAGGTGCTTCAATTTGAGTTATTCTATATTTTCCAACTAAAAGTTCATTGAAGTTTAAAATTCCACTTTCACCAACTATTTTCTCAATACTTGCAAATGTTTCATCAATACTTCCATCTTCTTTTAATTTTTCTAGCTTAAATTTGGCTCCTGATAATATTTTACTACCATCTGAATTGTCAATATTTCTCAATGATAAATTACCTTTAATTAATGAATATATATATGTAACAACTATTGGTTGCTCTTTCATAGTACCAGAAATATTATCTGGATTTTGTTTTATTTCATATCCATAAATTTCTTTATTTTGTGTTTCATAATTATCTCCAACTTTACCATTAATTATAGTTGATTCATCTAATTTACTTCCATCTTCTAAAATGTAATTTACAATAACAACGGCATCTTTTCTTTCAAATTTAACGATAATAGACTTATTATTTACTACATTATTAAATTTATTTAGTGTATATGTTCCATAATCATTCGGAGTAAATTGTATGTCAATATCATTTACTTTTATACTAGAAATTTTGTATCCATAATCTGGTGTTATTACGATATCCTTTTTAGAATTTCCATAATATGTAACTGTTTCATACACTTCATCGTTTTGACCTGATATTTTTCCACCATTGCCCTCAACTTTTGTTGAAATATTATACTTTTTAATTACATTTTCAACATTTAATCCATTTATATTTTTATCATAACCAGTAACATCCACACAATCAACTGTATATGTTATAACATTACCTGAGTTATCATATTTTGGTAAATTATCAAAAGTATATGTTTGACTATTTGTTGTCGTATTTGTAACAGTATATGTACCTACAATATCATTATTATTTTTTAGTTTAAAAGTAAAGTTATTTGGTCTTACATTATTTTCATTATTATTATCATTCCAAGTATTCGTAACTGTTACACTTATCCTATCATCAGGTACAGTAAATTTATTTGTTATTGTATTTGTTAAAGGATCGATTGTTTTAGAATATAACTCTAAATCTCCTTCATTTACCTCTTTTGAATTTATTGTATATACAATTTCATTTCCTAAATTATCATATTTTAATAGATTTTCAAAAGTATAGATTTGTGTATCAGAAGTTGTATAAGTTATGGTATGACTTGTATTTAAAATTCCATTTGCATATAGTTCAATTATAACACTACTTGGCCTTTTCAAAGCACTATTACTGTTATCATCCCACTTATTAGTAGTTGTTATTTTTATTTTTTCATCAGGTACAGTAAATTTATTTGTAACTGTGTTTGTAGTATTATCAACTGTTTTTGTGTAAAATTTAAGATCACCTTCATTTGTTTCTTTAACATTTACAGTATAATTATATTCATTTCCATTTACATCATATTTTTCTAAATCTTTAAAAGTATAACTTTGCTTACTTGCACTAGTGTTAGTTACGTTATAACTTTCTTTTAAGTTCCCATTTTGATACAATTCAATAATTATACTATCGGGTCTTTTAGTGGCTTTATTATTGTCATCATCCCAAATATTTGTAACTGTCACATCTTTCTTATTGTACTCATAATAATATATAACCGTTGTATCTTCTTCCGTATACACTCCTTGTGTATTGTTTGTACTTTTTCTATACATATATTCGGGTATTTCTTTCTTTTGAGTTGTATAATTTTCTCCAACTTTACCAGTTAATTCATATTCATAACTCTTCTGTATTTCATTACCACTAGTATCATAATCCTTGTATGTGATTTCATTATTATTTAAATCTAGATATTTTACAATAACTCTTGAATCTTTGACAACCAAACCAGCATTTTCATATTCTTGTACAAGTATTGGACTATTAACAGAATTTAATTTTGTTATAGTAGAACTTTGCATTCTATTATTTACACTAGAAAATTTACTATTAATACTTAAATCGCTACCAACATTTGAAGTAGTAAGTTTATATTTGCTATCAGTTGTAATTTCAACAACATAATCATCTTTTGGAAGAGATGAAAATTCATAATATCCATTTTCATCTGTTTTAGTTGTTAAAACAGTTGTAGTTAGATCTGATTTTTTTAACATTACATCTATGCCTTTTGCATATAACTCGCCTGAGTCTTTTACTCCATTTTCATTTGTGTCATACCAAATCATGCCCGAAATCTTTCTTGACACAACATTTGCACCAACGGCAGTAGTTTGAATTACATCCGTATTTTTACTTGTTCGTGCAGAAGCTATATTTACATATGAATCTCCTCCATTATTATCTGTAGTATTTAAATATACATCAATTTTAACAGTTGCTTTCTCTTTTACTTCACCTTTTATTGCAAAAGCCGTTGCTTGGTCATTTAAGATATTTCCTATACTACTTTCTGTCCAAATACCAGAAACACCTATATTTTCATCTTTTGCGTTTAAATCTCTTGCATCGATACTATTTGACAGATATAATTTTAAATTATCATTAGAAATGTTACTATTATTTGATGTTTGATGTATATCAACATGATCTAATTTGTATGAACCGTTAAATGAACTTCCTCTAGTATCTCCATTATATGGAAGTATGTCTATAAGTTGAAAATCAGGAACAGTAGAATCTGTTTTATTTAAATATGTAAGCGTATATTTTATAGTCCCATTTTTCTCTATTACAGGAGTACTTACTTCTTTATATAACCTATGTGCTACTAAGTTTGTAACTTGAATTGTAGAAGATACTGTCCTTTTCGATTCTATAGGATTTCCTACTTTATCTTTATCTGCGTATATTATTGCAGTACTTGAAAGCTTAGTAGAGTTTTCCGTTTCCTCATTAATTTTTGCTTTAAATTTAATAGGTTCTATATCACTTCCAACATTACAACCATATATTTCCCATACAAGAGTTGTAGTTCCATCTGAATTTTCAGTAACTTCCGGTTCTGAATGATTTTCAGCGCTTCCCTGAATATACGTAAGTCCTTTATCAAGTTTATCTGTTATCTTTAAAGTCACACCAGAAATATCGTTATTTGTATCACTATATTTTGAAAGAGTAGGTGTAATTTTATATGTAACTTCACTTTCACTTTTACCTAAGTCAAATAGACTTTTAGAGTTTCCTAAATTATCCAATGATTCTAAGGTAATATCTTGCTTAGCTCCTAAAACTAGTAGTGAAGTTCCGCCTTTATAATTATTATTATCTAAATAATTACCATCATCATCATACTCTGATTTTACATAGTTAATATTTCCAGAATCATATGTCGGTGTTGGATATGTAAATGGTTCATTATTTTTAATTGTATAAATATTTCTATCTAAAGAATCAATCCACATTTGTGTCTTTTCGGAAAATCCGTATACAGTTCCTGGTTTAGCATTATCTTTTATTCTCAAAGGGAAAAATATTAAATTATTTCCACCAGATGAAACAGCAATATTTCCACTAATTGATTCCAAATAAACTCCTACACATAATTTATTCGATGGTATATCTGAAATATTTTCATACCACTCTAAGTCTTCAACATTCGCTTTATTCATTTCTTCTTGTGTTGTCCAGTTTGTTCCATCTTTTTTTGTTAAATATACAAAGTTAAACTTCATATTTCCATCAAAAGTTCTCGTGCCATACTTTTCCCCATCTGAAGTTAACTTTGGTTCAACACATTCTGCATCAAATTTTATAAGTTTATTTGCAGTATAAACGTCTGATTCATTAGTTTGACCTAATATAAATTTTGAGCATGCACATATATCTTGACCAATATATCCGAATGCATCACCCTTAGAATGCTGTGTCGCTAATAATGTTAATTTATTATTTGTTAAATAAAGTAGTTGAGAATATGTACCTTTTTTTGTTATATCATGTTGAATTACTGATTGATCATCGTCATTTTTCATTTGAGTTGTTATATTTTCGTTAGAAAGTGAATTTATACTCATGTTTGAGTCAGATACAGTTAATTTACATTTTCTATTTTCAATAGTGGTCTCATCATTTAAAGGAACAAATACCTGAAAGTACCCTGCTGAAAAACAACCAACATTATCTTTGTATTTTATATTGGTATGAAGACTTCCATCGTATTCATAATCATATTTTGGGAAAATTCCATCAAATTCATATCCATTAATAGTAGTACTAATTTCACCTCCATTTTGAACCATATTGATTTCACCAGAGTTATATATTGACTCTTCTCTATTAGATGTTGCCACACCAAGTGGAGCTGCTCCTCTAGCATATTTTACAGAGGTTGAATTAAAGTTCATATCTCTATTTTCTATATTTCCATATTTATTTGCTTTATTAATTTTATAATTCCATAATATTGGTGTAACAGTAGATGTTATATCTTCTAGTACTCCACTCTCATTCGGCCTTTCTAACTTTAAATCAATATCAAAATTAATATCACCTTTTGGTAATTCTAATCCCTTTATTCCTTTTAATTCATCTTGATTATATAACTGTAATACAATTCCATATCCATATATTCTTCCAACTTTATCTTCTCCATCATAATTTAAAGTTACTTTAGTTGAAGTATATGTATTTCTTTTTAACTGAATGTTGTAATTTGGTACTGCACTTGTTTTTATAGTATCTATATCACCTATAGTAACTTTTTCTGAATCTTCATTTCCTTCAATCCAAAATTTAAACTCCGGTGTTATATCTATATTATTAGGCACCCCTAATATTTCCAACACTATCTCAATATTTTGTTTACCTGGTACAGTTACTTCTTGGTCATTCATATGATATTTTGCTGAAAAAACTCTACCATTTTCACTCACGCTAGCTGTCCCCTCAGTCCATGCCATTGAATCGATATCCCATGAAACCACATTTGCACATGATTCAGGTAAAGTAACCTCAACATTTAAATCTCCACCCTTTATACTTGTCGCAGTTTGTCCTTCTTTTACTTGCATTGTAGTCTCCACAGTCCAGCTTATTTTGTCAAAGCTTCTTACAACATTATCGTCTGGACCTACGTCATTTCCTCTTCCTTCAACTGCGTCAAAAGGAGCTGTCCCTGTTTTTCTATTAGTTATAACAGCTGATTTTACAATTCCCTGCTCGCCTATTTTTTCAACATCACTAAATTTTTTATCAATTCTTCCAGACTTAGAATTATAACTTAATTTAATACTTGTTAAGCCACAAAAGACCACTAGTAATGCTACTAAACACCACATTATTTTTACTTTAAATCTCTTTTTATTTTTTTCGTGCGGAATAGTGTTTTTTTCCTTTCTCTTCATATATTCCTCCTATTAAAATTCATATTAATCAAAATATATTTATTGTATTCATACCATATATATATATATTACAACTTTCTTCAAAAATATACAATATTTTCTTTTAAAAAAAACATTATAATATAAAAAAACGCACCTAAGTACGTTTTTAAAAATTTCTAATTTTAGTTGCATTACCTGAATTTAACATTTCAATATGCTCAAGAGATTTTCCGGTTCCTATGGCCACACATGAAACGGCATCTTGTGCTATCATAACCGGTATTTTTGTCCTTTCTTCAATTAACTGGTCAAGACCATATACAAGGCCTCCTCCACCAGTAATATATATTCCCCTTTCAGAGACGTCAGCAGCAAGCTCTGGTGGAGTTTCTTCCAATACTGAGTGTATTCCGTCAACCAACTGTTCAGCACAACCATTAAGAGCTTGTAGAGTTTCATCAGAAGTAAATTCAAACTCAACTGGAAGTCCAGTAGCAAGATCTCTTCCCTTTACATTCATTTTTTCCGTAATAGCCTTTGGATACATACATCCAATATTTATTTTTATATCTTCTGCTGTTCTTTCTCCAATTATAATATTTCTATTTTTCTTTATATATTTCATTATTGCTTCATCAAACTTATCTCCAGCAACTTTTAATGAACGACTCTTTACTGAACCGCCCAAAGATATTACTGCAATATCTGCTGTTCCGCCTCCTACATCTAAAATCATACTTCCATATGGTTTAGTTATATCAAGTCCTGCTCCAATAGCTGCAGCAATTGGTTCTTCAATAAGATAAACTTTCCTAGCTCCGGCATGAGTGGCTGCATCAATTACAGCTTTTCTTTCTACTTCAGTTACTCGTGATGGAACACATACCATTATTCTTGGAGAAAATACAAATTTTCCACATACCTTATTAATAAAATATTTTAGCATTTTTTCAGTTACAGTATAATCAGATATTACACCATCTTTTAATGGTCTAATAGCTATAATATTACCAGGTGTTCTGCCTAACATTTTTCTAGCTTCTTGACCTACAGCTAAAACTTCACCTGTGGTTTTATCTATTGCAACTACAGATGGTTCTCTTAGAACAATTCCTTTACCCTTCACATATACAAGAATTGTAGCTGTGCCTAAATCTATTCCAATATCTTGTCCAAAAATCACTATTTTCTCCTCCTATTTTCTGTTACAATTATATTACATTTTAGTTTCAATTGCAATATATTTAATA
>USJA01000058.1 GCA_900554875.1 uncultured Clostridium sp.
AATGCATATAACAATTTGAAACCTTGGTGAACATGAAAAACTTTTATATTCTAATGCAGTTATATTTTCATTTTTAGTATCAATTTTTGATTTTTCAAGAAATAATGTTAATGGTTTTTCTGTTTTCTTTATTGTACCTACCTGCAAGGCAATTAATCTTTTAGATAAAACAATGTTATCTTTACTTTTTTCTATAACCTCAAAATTTAATATCAAATCATTTACATCACATTTTGTTTCTAAATCAATAGATAGATTTTCTGCATTAAAGTTACTTACTTTTATATCGTTTTTGGATGGTGCATATATCATTTCGAAAATCATTAGTATAAACAATGATATAGCTGTAAAAATAATGACAAAAAACAAAATATTTATAATTTTATCTTTTATTTTGTTTATTTTTTCTTTTCTTTCTAACCGCTCAAAGATTTTAATTATGTTTTCTTCTGAAATATTTTCTTTATTTTTCAAAAAAGACATCTCCTTTAAATTATTTTTGGCTTTAAATTTTTTTAACTATTTTATCACAATGTTCGTACAGAGTCAACATAAGACTTGACATTTGAAAAAATAAGTGTATAATACAAGTACAGAAAATTTATGCATAGATATAATTAATCTAAGCAAAAATTCTTATACTACTATATAAAGGAGAATGTTTTTTATGAGATTATCAGGGGCAAGCCCAATTTCTTTACTTGATATCACTGAATACCAGGTAAAAAAATTAAACAAAGCAGGAATTTATACGATATCAGAACTTATTTCAAGTTATGAAAATGCGACTTTTTGTCAGATAAAAGGGCTTGGGCCCAAGAAAAGTGAAGAAATTGCAAGACAATTAAATAGTTTGGGTTTTATAGTTTGCCAAAAAGTTTTTTGTCAAAAATTTTCTTCAAAGATTTCATATATGTTAGAGGAAATAGGCGGTATATTTGAGGTAAAAAAATATACTAAAAATTATTTGCAATATGTATATAGAATAACCGACTATGATATGAATAAATTAGAAAATGCCATGAATGAACTTAACATCAGATTCTTGAAGGGTGACATCAAAGATGAAGGTTTATCTGATACCAGAACTATAAAGTTATTATATAACTATGGTATTTATACAGTTGACCAGGTTAGAGAGAATTATAAAGAAATAATAAGGTTAAAAGGAGTTGGAAAAAAAGTAAAATATGAAATTGACTATTTTTTGTCAATTTAAAATGTAATTAAAAAAATACACCATGAATATTTTTCATGGTGTATTATTTGTCTAAAATAAAAATATTATGTTGAATAAAGCATCATAATATGCCTTTTTTAAAACTTTACAATTTTTCTTCCAACATTTGGTTGAAAAATTACAAAAATATGATATAATATAATGGTTAGTTTAATAGTAATATATGAAGGTTACTTGAATGGAGGATTTAAAAATGAATGTAAAAATTGATAAACAAGAAAATTCAAAAGTAGTATTAGAATTTACAATGGATAAAGAAACTTTCGAAAAAGAATTAGATAAAGCTTTTCATAAAAATGCGAAGTATTTTAAAGTTCCTGGATTCAGAAATGGAAAAGTTCCAAGAAATGTAGTAGAAAAAGTATATGGTGAAGGCGTTTTATATGAAACAGTTATTGAAGATAATGTAGATGATGAATATAGAAAAGCTGTAGAAGACAATAAATTAGAAGTAGTATCTAAACCTGAACTTGACGTAAAACAAATTGGTAAAGGTAAAGATTTAATATATACAGTTACTTTATTTGTAAAACCTGAAGCTACTGTAAAAAAATATAAAGGCCTAGAAGTTAAAAAGATTGACTCAAAAGTGTCAAAAAAAGAAGTGGATGCTGCAATTGAGTCTGATAGACAAAAAAATGCAAGAGTTGTATCTGTAGATGATAGAGACTTACAAAAAGATGATATATCTACAATTGATTTTGAAGGATTTGTAGATGGTGTTGCGTTTGATGGTGGTAAAGCAGAGAACTTTGAACTTACAATAGGTAGTGGTCAATTTATACCTGGTTTTGAAGATCAACTAGTTGGCATGAAGATTGGCGAAGAAAGAGAAATAAATGTAACTTTCCCTAAAGAATATCATGCAGAAAATCTAGCAGGTAAACCAGCTACATTTAAAGTAAAATTAATAAGTATAAAATCTAAAATATTACCTGATCTTGATGATGAATTTGCAAAAGACGTATCTGAATTTGAGACTTTAGCAGATTACAGAAAAGATGTTGAAAAGAAGGTAAAGAAACAAAAAGAGGAAAGTGCTAAAAATCAAAAAGAGATAGCTGTTATTGATAAATTAGTTGAAAATACAGAAGTCGTAATTCCTGAAGCAATGATTGATGATGAAGTTGAAAATATGTCAAACCAATTTTCATCTAATTTAGCATATCAAGGTTTAGATCTTAAAACATATTGCATGTATATGAATACAACAGTTGATGAATTTAAGAAAAATTTAAGACCTGAAGCTGAAAAAAATGTTAAACTAAAACTTGCTTTAGATGCTATTGAAAAACTTGAAGAAATAAAAGTTGAAGAAAAAGAAATTGATGAAAAAATAGATGAATTAAAAAAACAATATGGTTCTGAAAATACAAGCGATGACTTAAATAAAAATGAAAACGTAAGACATTACATGGAAGAAAAATTAAAGCAAGATAAACTTATGAAAATAATTGTAGACTCTGCAATTGAAAAATAATAGTAGGAGGTTATATAAATGGAAAAAAATAGTTTAGTACCTTATGTTATAGAACAAACAAGTAAGGGGGAAAGATCTTATGATATTTTCTCTAGACTTTTAAAAGAAAGAATAATTTTCTTGTCTGAACAAGTAGACAGTGCATCAGCCTCTGTTGTAATTGCTCAATTATTATTCTTAGATGCAGAGGATCCTGGTAAAGATATTTATCTATATATTAATAGTCCTGGTGGAAGTATAACTGATGGAATGGCTATATATGATACAATGCAATATATTAAATCTGATGTTTGTACAATTTGTGTGGGACTTGCAGCAAGTATGGGATCCGTGTTACTTGCAGCAGGAACAAAAGGGAAAAGGTATGCATTACCTAACTCTGAAGTTCTTATTCATCAACCTTTGATTGCAGGCGGTGGACTTTCTGGTCAAACGACAGAAATAAAAATTCATGCAGATCATATGGTTAAAACAAGGGAAAAATTAAATTCAATATTAAGTCAAAGAACAGGTCAACCATTAGACGTTATTGAGAAAGATACTGAAAGAGATAATTATATGACAGCAGAAGAAGCAAAGAAGTATGGACTTATTGACGAAATCATGACTAATATTAATGATATAGTTAAGGAGAAATAATAAATGGGTAAAAAAGGAAAATCTTCATATGATGATATGATTTTTTGTTCATTTTGTGGTAGACTTAGGGAAGAAGTAAATAAAATGATAGAGGGCCCTGAGTCTATCTATATTTGTGATGATTGCGTTGAAATGTGTCATAAAATTATGCATAATCAAGAGATTGCTCATACAGGAGATGATGTATCATCTAAAAACAAGGAACTTGTAGAAGGAAAAGATTTACCTTCACCAGAAGAAATAAAAAAAGTATTAGATGAGTATGTAATAGGACAAGATATAGCAAAAAAAGTTTTGGCCGTTTCAGTATATAACCATTACAAAAGAATAAGAAATCAAGACAAATTAGATGATGTTGAAATACAAAAAAGTAATATATTATTGCTTGGCCCTACAGGTTGTGGAAAAACATTACTTGCTCAAACATTAGCAAAAATATTACATGTACCTTTTGCAATAGCAGATGCTACAACACTAACCGAAGCTGGATATGTTGGAGAAGATGTCGAGAATATATTGTTAAGACTTATTCAAGCTGCAGATTTTGATGTACAAAAGGCTGAAAAAGGTATAATATATATTGATGAATTAGACAAAATAACAAGAAAATCTGAAAATCCGTCAATTACACGTGATGTAAGTGGTGAGGGAGTACAACAAGCTCTTCTTAAGATAATAGAGGGAACAGTTGCAAATGTTCCACCACAAGGTGGAAGAAAACATCCACAACAAGAATTTATAAAAATTGATACGAAGAATATCTTGTTTATTTGCGGTGGAGCATTTGATGGTCTAGAAAAAATAATAGAAGCAAGAACTAATACTAAATCAATGGGATTTGGAGCAAAAGTTGAGGAAAAAGAAAATGTAGACGTTGGTAAAATTTTCTCAGAAGTTCAGCCTCAAGATATAATAAAATTTGGATTAATACCTGAACTCGTTGGACGTTTACCAATTATTACAAGTTTAAATAACCTTGATAAGAACGCATTAATAGATATTCTTACTAAACCTAAAAATGCTATTGTTAAACAATATAAGAAATTATTTAAAATGGACAATGTTAAATTAGATATTCATAAAGGTGCCTTAGAAAGAGTTGTTGAACTTGCTTCAGAGAGAAAAACAGGTGCAAGGGGACTTAGAGCTATAATAGAAAATTCAATGATGGAGGCAATGTATGAAGTACCATCTGATAAAAATATCGTAAAATGTACTATAACTAAAGATGTTATAGATGGTAAAGGGAAACCAATATATGAATACAAGAAATAATTATAAATATATAAAAATCACACTATTATTAAGATAGTGTGATTTTGAAATTTTATGCCTTTAAATTTGTTCTTTCAAGTTTAGCCGTATGGTTATTTTTGTTTATTTCAATAATTTTATAAAGAAATTGTTGATTATAGATTTTAACATATTTTCCAACGGTAGCCTTAAAAAAACTTTTATTGTGAAATTTAAAAGATTTAGCGTACATTTTACTGGCGACATCTTCATATGCTATTAAAATATATCTTGTTGAAAGATATGCCGTATTCGCTTTCATTTTAATAGGAAATGATTTAGTGTGATTCGAACTATTGGAGTTTTCATCTAATTCAATAATCTTTTCATCTTCATTGGAATTATTATTTTGGGGCTGTATGACAGTCTGAATAGTATTTATTCCAAGAGCAAGACATTGCATAACAAATTCGAGATCAGTAGAACAAATGGTTAAATCTTCTTTATCAACATTTTCAAGAGCAGAGGTAATTATTAAAAGATCATGTATATAACTGCAACTGCTTTTGTCATACGCCTTGTTTTCAACTATGTATTTTATATTATATTTCTTCCTATTGTTTAATAACAAGACCAATAAATAAAATACATCCATACTTTGCATTTTAATTAATTCTTCCAGATTAACGGATAAAATTAATTTTTTAATATTTGGATCAAATAACATATTTAACCCAATTTTTTCTTTAAACATATATACAAAATATGATGTGTCTATAACAAGACTTTTGGTTTTAGTAGCTACAATATTATCTTTAAGCTCTTCACAATAATTAACTAATTTGCTACTATACTCCTCTCTAATAAAAATGCGAAAATTTCTTTTAATGCATTCCAGCATTAAGTCAAAATTATCTGTTTTAACAAATAAGTTTTTGTATTTTTTTAATTTGCTTACAAGGCATAATACAAAATTTCTGTAGCAGGCACCTGCTTTATGGATGTCATCTACTGAATAAATGGTTGGAAAATCAATATATTCAACTTTAGATGATGTAGACAACAGTTTTATAATTGCATGCAATTGATTAAAGTTAAAATTCCGTTTTATTTCTTTAAGTAAAAATGTAGGAATTATAATTTTACCAATTGTTGGATCGTTAAGATCCTTTGCAATTGATGATGATTCATTTGGTTTTAATGCATCAAAAGCATAGACTACCGTCTTTTTCATGTTTTCACTCCTTTTATATAATGTGACAAAAGTTTACGAATGATTTACATAATTATATCACATATTTACATAATATGTCAACTATATTATTGTGTATATGTTTAAAATATGATATAATTATTTAGGTGATAATTTAATGTATTTTAGCCTTAAATCAAACACGGAAAATAGTGAGTATGGTGAACTAGCTTTAAATACACTAGAAGAAAAAAAATCTAAATTTATAACATATGTCTTTAATATATCATGCAAATTAGATGCAGAAAGTTATATTGAACAAATAAAAAAGAAAAACAAGGATGCTAGACATATTGTATATATATATTCTTACTTAAACCAGAATAATCTTCCAATTATAAATTTTTCGGATGACGGAGAACCACAGGGAACAGGTACAAAAGCTATATATGAACTTATATCAAAAGAAATGATAACAAATATATGTATTGTTATCGTAAGGTATTTTGGCGGAATTTTACTTGGTGCAGGACCACTTTCTAGAGCATATCTAAATTCCTTTAGAGGATCTCTTTTAAAATGTTTTAAGGAAGAGATATTTAACTATGATATTATGTGCTATACTATGGAATATAATAGATATAGTAATTTTAAAAGCAAAATAAATGAATATATATCAAAAAAATTAGTTATTATAGATAGTGTAAGCTTTAATGAGAAAATTACTGTACAAATAAGAGTAGAAAAAACAAACAAAAAAGAAATCCTAAAAAAAATAAATGATATTTTATTTTAAAGAACAAATTTTCTTTTTCGCCAAAAAAGAGTTGACAAACATTTGTTTATATTATATAATTATCTTATAAAGAACAAAGGTTCACGAGGTGATTATATATGAAAA
>USJA01000059.1 GCA_900554875.1 uncultured Clostridium sp.
CTGTCAAATTTTTTTATTAATTCATAAAAATCATTAGATTTTTCTTTTTCTTTTGCAATTTCCCATATTATTGAAATTGCAACAGGCATATTCATATCGTCATTTATTGCGTCTAAGAATTGTTCCTCATATTTTGATATAATGTTTTTATCTATTTTGTTATTTACATCTTTGTGTAAAGCCACCATATCTCTAAGTTTGTTTAAGGAATTCTTAGCTGATTTTATTGCATCCCATGTAAAGTTTAACTTATTTCTGTAATGTGAAGAATATGTAAAATATCTATAACTTAAAGCATCAATTCCATTTTTATTTAAATCTTTAATTGTGTATACGTTACCTAAACTTTTGGACATTTTTCCACCATCAATTAAAAGAAATTCTACATGCATCCAATAATTTGCAAGATTATGACCAGTAGCCCCAATTGATTGTGCAATTTCATTTTCATGGTGTATTGGAATATGATCAACTCCACCTGTATGAATATCAAATTTATCTCCTAAATATTTTCTCGACATTGCACTACATTCAATGTGCCAACCAGGATAACATAATCCCCATTTACTATTCCACTTCATAATATGTTCTTTTGGTGCCTTTATCCAAAGTGCAAAATCCTGAGGATTTCTTTTTTCTTTATCAACTTCAACCCTTGCTCCTGCTTTTAAATCATCAATGTTATTATTTGATAACATTTTACCATAATTTGGAAGTTTAGAAGTGTCAAAATATACGCCTTTTGATGTTTCATATCCATATCCATTTTTAACTATATCATTTACGTACATTTCCATTTCGCGTATATGTTCTGTGGCTTTAACAATATGTTCTGGAATATCTATATTTAATGCCTTTATATCGTCCATAAAAGCTTCAGTATATTCTTTAGCTATTTCATACACAGATCTATTTTCAATTCTAGCTGTTTTAGCCATTTTATCTTCTCCCTCATCAGCATCAGATACCAAATGGCCAACATCAGTTATATTCATAACATGTTTAACTTTATATCTATTATACTTTAATACTTTTCTTAATGTATCCATAAAAATATATGCCCTCATATTTCCAATGTGTGCATAATTATATACAGTAGGACCACATGAATACATTTTAACAGTTCCCTTCTTTATTGGAATAAATTCTTCTTTTTTTCTTGTTAATGTGTTGTATAACTTTAGCATACTCTCCCCCCTAGTATTATCTTATGTACTATCTATTATATAATATTATGACTTTTTTTTCAATATAAATAAAATATTATTGTCTTTTATTTTATTATGAGATATAATTAAAATATTAAGTAAAAGAGGTAAAAATTTATGAAAAAAAAAATTGTAATATTAATTAGTATTTTCCTATTTATAATACTGCTACTATCTGCTTTTTTTGTAATATACTTTAAAACAGATTTTATAGTCAAAAATAAAGACTTAACAACTGCAAAATTAAGAAAAAATTATGTTATAACAGATGATAAAAACTTAAGCCAATATCTAAATAAAAATGAAAATACTCTTGTTATCTTTTGGGCTACTTGGTGTAATTACTGTGTTGAAGAATCAGAAGATTTGAACGAATACATAAAATCCAACCCATATAAATCAATTATTATAGTATCTCACGATGATACAAAAGATGACGTTAAAAAATATTTAGAAGAAAATGGATATAATTGGTTTGTTATACTAGATTCTGAAAAAACAATTAGAGAAAGTATAGATCCTGGTTCTAAAGGTATTCCAAGCTCATATCTTTTAGATAAGGAAGGAAAAATAATTAATTTTCACAAAGGAAAACTTACAACAGAACAATTTGGCTCTTTTTTTAATGGGGTTAATATCTAACGAAGGAGGTCAAAATGGATAAAATAAACGAGATAATTAATTGGTTTAAAAGTATTGATATTAATACAATAATAGAAATCCTTATTGCTATACTTATATTTTTATTATTTAAGTTATTTAGTGGTGCTCTATCATATATTGTATCTAAACTTTTTAAAATTAAAGAAAAAAATAAAAATAAATTGAAACAAAATGCTTTATACCGCACTTTAAATATCTTTTTTCCGCTTCTTGGTGCATATCTTGGACTTAGATTTTTAAATTTACCTCAAGATATAACTGATATAATAACAAAATTATTTAGAATTTTAGTTATTATAACAATATCAATTGGCATTGCAAATTGCATTACACCAAACTCTAATTTATTTAGACAAATAAATTTCAAGCTTAGTGGAAGAAAAGATGAAACATTTGTAAATTTTATAGTAAAAATTCTTAGAGGTTTAATATATGTAATAACAGCATTTATAATTGTTAGTGAACTTGGATATGATTTAAATGGTTTGCTTGCAGGACTTGGTCTTAGTGGCGTTGTAGTAGCACTAGCAGCACAAGACGCTGCTAAAAATATATTTGGTGGAATAGTTATTTTATGGGACAAACCTTTTAAAATCGGTGATTGGATTGAAACAACTAACTTCGAAGGTACTGTTGAAGATATAACATTTAGAAGTACCAGAATCAGGACTTTTGAAAACTCAATTGTTACAATTCCAAATACAACTATAACTAATGATGCTCTAATAAATTGGAGTAGGATGAAAAAAAGAAGATATAAGGAAAATTTTGAACTAGAACTTTCTACGCCTTTAAAAAAAATATGTGAACTTGAAAATGAAATTATAAAAATGCTAGAAAACCATCCGAGAGTTTTAAATAATGATATAAAAGTTAGATTTGATAAAGTAACTGAAAATGGATATAACTTACTAGTATATGTGTATACTGATGCTCTTAATCTTGATGACTATCTTGCTACATCTGAAAATATTAATTTTAAAATTATGGATATTTTAAATAAACAAAAGGTTGAACTTGCATATCCAAGTAAAACAATCTATCTAAAAAAATAATGTAAAATTTATAGATATAAAGATGAGATATAGTAATACTCTAATAAGAGTTTTATTATATCTCTTTTTTTAATCTAAAAGTTAATTATTTATTTATATATAAAGTATCTTTTAAATAATATAAAACGAGTCCTACAACAAAAGTTGGACTCGAATAAAAAAAAGAAGAGGTATTACCCCCTCCAAAATTGGCTCCCACTGTAGGGCTCGAACCTACGACCCTGCGGTTAACAGCCGCATGCTCTACCGACTGAGCTAAGTGGGATTATATAAAAAAATTGGCAACCCCATATTTTCCCCTAGATTCTCACCTAAAGTATCTTCTGCATCATAGGGCTTAACTTCTGTGTTCGGTATGGGAACAGGTGTACCCCCTATTTCATCGTTGCCAATATCTTTGTAGTGTACCTTAGCACACTCAAAAATACATAATGTAAAAGTCTTCTCAAACTCCCTCAGCTAGAAAATCCTTCCTTCTTTTCTTGGTCAAGCCCTCGACCTATTAGTACTGGTCCGCTTAATATATTACTACACTTACACTTCCAGCCTATCAACCAAGTAGTCTTCTTGGGGTCTTACTGACTTTCGCCATGAGATATCTAATCTTGAGGTGGGCTTCACGCTTATATGCTTTCAGCGTTTATCCCATCGAAACTTGGCTACCCAGCTATGCATCTGGTGATACAACTGGTGCACCATCGGTTCCTTCACCCCGGTCCTCTCGTACTAGGGGCAACTCCTCTCAAATATCTTACGCCTGTGATAGATAAGGACCGAACTGTCTCACGACGTTCTGAACCCAGCTCGCGTACCGCTTTAATGGGCGAACAGCCCAACCCTTGGAACGTACTACCGCTCCAGGATGCGATGAGCCGACATCGAGGTGCCAAACCTCCCCGTCGATATGGACTCTCGGGGGAGATAAGCCTGTTATCCCCAGGGTAACTTTTATCCGTTGAGCTCTGGCATTTCCACTCACAACCATCGGGTCACTAAGTCCCGCTTTCGCGTCTGCTCGACCTGTCAGTCTCGCAGTCAAGCCAGCTTACGCCTTTGCACGTCATCACACGATTTCTGACCGTGTTAAGCTGACCTTTGAACGCCTCCGTTACTCTTTAGGAGGCGACCGCCCCAGTCAAACTGCCCACCTGACACTGTCCTATTACCAGATCATGGTAACTAGTTAGATTCCAAGTAAAAGAAGGATGGTATCCCAAAGGTGACTCCTTAAGAACTGGCGTCCTTATCTCATAGTCTCCCATCTATTCTGTACATCTCTTACCTAGTCTCAATATCAAGCTACAGTAAAGCTCCATGGGGTCTTTCTGTCTTATCACAGGTAACTAGCATCTTCACTAGTACTACAATTTCGCCGAGTTCATTGTCGAGACAGTGCCCAAATCATTACGCCTTTCGTGCGGGTCAGAACTTACCTGACAAGGAATTTCGCTACCTTAGGACCGTTATAGTTACGGCCGCCGTTCACTGGGGCTTAAGTTCAGAGCTTCACATCGAAACGTTTACTCTTCCCCTTGACCTTCCAGCACTGGGCAGGCGTCAGCTCCTATACTTCATCTTTCGATTTGGCAGAAACCTGTGTTTTTGCTAAACAGTTGCTTGGGCCATTTCTCTGCGACCAATATCGCTATTGGCTCCCCTTATCCCTAAGTTACGGGGTTAATTTGCCGAGTTCCTTAACAATGATTCTCTCGTTCGCCTGAAAATTCTCTTTCTTCCCACCTGTGTCGGTTTACGGTACGAGTACCTCTATGCTCCTATATCACTTTTCTTGTCACCTGATTTGTCTACTTCGCTACTATTTTTTCACTCCACCTTGCGGTACGAACTTTTCCATTTGCTCGCTTAGACTCCTCTGATGCGTCATGATATATTGTATATCGCATTTCGGTAGTGCAGGAATCTTTTACCTGCTTTCCATCGACTACGCTGCTTTAGCCTCGTCTTAGGTCCCGACTTACCCTGGGCGGACGAACCTTCCCCAGGAAACCTTAGGTTTTCGGCGGCACAGATTCTCACTGTGCTCTCGCTACTTATTCCGGCATTCTCTCTTGTATATCGTCCACTACTCTTTTCAGTATAGCTTCAACCTTTATACAACGCTCCTCTACCACTTAATACTTTACGTACCAAATCCAAAGCTTCGGTATGTAGTTTAGCCCCGGTAATTTTCGGCGCAGGCCTACTTCGACCAGTGAGCTTTTACGCACTCTTTAAATGAATGGCTGCTTCTGAGCCAACATCCTGGTTGTCTATGAATTCCCACATCCTTTTCCACTTAACTACAATTTTGGGACCTTAGCTGTTGGTCTGGGCTCTTTCCCTTTTGACAATGGCACTTAGCTGTCACTGTCTGACTCCTGTTCTTACACACATGGCATTCAGAGTTTGATAATGATCGGTATTCTGGTAAGAACCCTCACATATTCAGTGCTTTACCTCCACATGCTACTAAACAAGGCTAGCCCTAAAGCTATTTCGAGGAGAACCAGCTATCTCCGAGTTCGATTGGAATTTCTCCGCT
Organism: uncultured Clostridium sp.; assembly: GCA_900554875.1. Classification (GTDB taxonomy): domain Bacteria; phylum Bacillota; class Clostridia; order TANB77; family CAG-465; genus CAG-465. The sequence continues at coordinate 5,469 of USJA01000059.1, forward strand.
ATCCACAGTTCATCCCGAAGCTTTTTAACGCTTATGAGTTCGGACCTCCACTTGATTTTACTCAAGCTTCATCCTGACCATGGATAGGTCACTCGGTTTCGGGTCTATTTCATATGACTTTTTCGCCCTTTTCAGACTCGATTTCTCTTCGACTTCGTACCTTAAGTACTTAATCTTGCCATATAAAATAACTCGCCGGACCGTTCTACAAAAAGTACGATATCGCACCTTAACGTGCTCTATCTGCTTGTAAACATAGGGTTTCAGGTTCTTTTTCACTCCCCTCCCGGGGTTCTTTTCACCTTTCCCTCACGGTACTGCTTCACTATCGGTCACCAAGTAGTATTTAGCCTTTGGGGGTGGTCCCCCAATCTTCATACGAGATTTCACGTGTCTCGCACTACTCCGGATACTACCATGTCAATTGATTTTTCGCATACTAGACTTTCACTATCTTTGGTCTGTCTTTCCAAACAATTCTGCTAAATCTCTTGAATCAATTATGTAGTCCATAACCCCAGATGAATTACTTCTTCTGGTTTAGGCTCTTCCTATTTCGCTCGCCACTACTTTAGGAATCGAGTTTTCTTTCTTTTCCTGTGGGTACTTAGATGTTTCAGTTCCCCACGTTCCCCTCTATACACTACTTTACTCATGTATAGATAGGCCGTCTTTTTCCACGACCTGAGTTCCCTCATTCGGACATCTGTGATTAAATGGATATTTGCTCCTACTCACAGCTTTTCGCAGCTTATCACGTCCTTCATCGGCTCTTGGTGCCAAGGCATTCACCCTACGCTCTTAGTAGCTTAACCTTTTTACTTAATTTCTTAAGTCTGGTTTTTAAGTAAATCCTAAAACTTTTTTTTACTAGATTCTCTAGTTTACCTTATTTTCATCTATATATTTTTCAATGTGCTATGAATTTTAGAAGTAATTGGTTTAACTTCTAAAT
>USJA01000060.1 GCA_900554875.1 uncultured Clostridium sp.
CGTATAATGTAATTTATATATAATAGTATTATGTTATAGCGGTTGGAGGATTTTATGTCAAAAAATAAGAATAAAGAGGGAGAATTAGAAAAAAGAAATGACAGCAAACAAAAAGAAAATAGAGATTTTGATGATATAGATAAAAAAAATCAGATAACAGTTGCAGGGGAAAATAAGATTTCTAAGATCTCGAATAAAATTAGCAAAAAAAGTAAAATTGTTTTTTTATCCATTATAGGTGTTATTTTATTTTTATGTATTATTTTTGGAATATTTACATGTGTTAATAAACTAAATAATAAGGTATATAAAAATGTATATTTATTAGGTGATAATTTTTCAAATAAGACATCTGAAGAAGTTGTTGAAATAATAAATAATAAATCTAATGAATTAAACTTAAATGAAAAAATTGATGTATATCAAAACGGTGAAAATATATATACAGTTAAAGCAGAGGACGTCGACTTTAAATTTGATGTTGATAAAACAGTGCAAAGTATAATGGAGTATGGTAGAAATAGTAATCTATTTGTTAATAATTTCAAAATACTAAAAGCAAAGTTTTCAAAAGTAGAAATTGAACCTAGTTACTCGTATGATGGAGAAAAATTAGATAATGTATTAAAAAATATAGATTTATCAATAAAAGATAGGTTTGTAGATGACTCATATAGTTTAGATGAAAAAGGTGCTAAACTTGTAATTGTAAATGGAAAAACAGGTAATTCAATAAATTATGATGAAGAAAAAAATAATGTGATAAAAGCATTTGAGGACAGTAACAAAAATACATATGACCTAAATATAGAAAGAAGATCTCCACAAAAACTTGATGTGGATAAAGTATATAGTGAGGTTAAAAGAGAAGCCAAGGATGCATATATAGATAAATCCGTATCACCACAAAAATATGTTGCAGAGGTTGTTGGATTTGATTTTGATGTAAATAAACTAAAAGAATTACTGGACCTTCCAGAAAATAAAGAAGAAGGAAAAACTATCGAATTTAGTGTAAATAAAATTGAACCTAAAGTAAAACTTGTTGATATATCAGCAGACTTGTGCAAAGATAAACTTGCTGGTTATACAACTTATTTTCCAGCAGGAAGCTATGCAAGAAGTAATAATCTAAAAATTGCTTTATCATATATGAATGGAGTTGTTGTTTTGCCAGGTGAAACTTATTCATATAATAACAATATAGGAGATACAACAGCTTCAAAAGGTTACCAGGCTGCTGCCACTTTCAAAGGTGGAACAACTGTAGATGAAATGGGTGGAGGAATTTGCCAAACAGTATCTACGTTGTATAATACTGTTTTGATGGCTAACCTTGAGATAGTAGAAAGACACCAGCATGGTCTTCCGGTTGGTTATGTTCCTCCTAGTAGAGATGCTACAGTGTATAGCCCAGTTTTGGATTTTAGATTTAAAAATAACAGGGAAACACCTATAAAAATTGTAACATCATTTTCATATGGTGGAAGTTTAAATGTAAGTATATATGGAACTAAGCAAGATAATGATCCTGAAGTTATACTATCACAGACAACAACGGGAACAATCCCATATACAACAAGATACGAGTATGATAATAGTATTCCGTATGGTAGGCAAGTTGTCACAACTGCAGGAGTGAATGGATATACCTCTGAGAGTTACATAACAAAAAAATTAAATGGGCAAGTTATAAGTTCTGGCTTACTTTCAAGAGATAAATATAACGCTCAACAACAAGTTATAAAAATTGGAACTGGTGGGAGCTAATAGATAATCGTTGACATTTAAAACTAATGTCAACGATTATTTTACATAAAAAAGGATAAAAAACATAAAAAAATTAAAAAAATCTATTGATATTATTATATATATATAGTATAATTATATTTAGGGTAGATGTAATCTAAGAAAGAGGTAGGATATGGAACCTTTAATACAAATGAATAAATTTGAAGTTGTTGATATGCCAGGAATGAGCACAATTGCCTTTTTGGTAGAAAAAAATGAGGAAGAGTATAAAAAAGGAAATGCACTTTTGTCTTTGCAAAAGATAGAATGTATTGATACGAATGAAAATGGTAGAATTAGAAAGGAATTTAATTTAATAAGGCCAAATAATGATGAGAAGCAACTTATAGTACTTCTTACTCTTACTAACTCTAAAGCAATACTTAGTACTGGAGAATTAAATTCTGAAGGATTCAGGGCGATAGAAACTAATGTGCCACTAAGTTATGGCTCTTTATACAATCAAGAAGGTGTAGAGTATAAAGAAGTGGAATATACACCAAATATGAAAAGGACATTTTCAATAATAGATACTCAAACAGGTGAAGAGGTAAAACCTGTATTATATACTGATCCAGTAACTGGAAAGGTTAAAGGTAAATGCAAAATTTTACCACATAAACCATATATAGTATTAGAGTTAAGGTTTGATGAGGAAAAATAATTCAGAAATATAGTAATAGAAGTAGTTTAAATGTAGTAATAAATGTAGTTGAAGGAGGAATTTTAATATGATAAAAGGAGCAGTAAGTGCAAGAGCTGTTGCATTGCAAGATTTACTTAGTGACTTAAAAGTACTTGATAAAAAAACAATAAGTTTAGGTGTCTTAAATTTAGAAATTGACGAACAAACTAAAAGAACATTAGAAGAGGAAATTGAACAAAAACATAAAGCACAAATTGAGGAGTTTGCAGAAAAAGGAGTTCAAGTTCAAAATAATAATAATGTTCGCAGTGTTGCTAATAAATCTATTGATGATGGGGAAGATGAACCAATAATACCAAGATAACAAAAGAATTTTAAGAGGTTGAAGTGATATGGAACAAAAAATTAAAAAGTTATGGAAAGAATTTATACCGTTTTTAATAGTCTACGCTTTATTTGATATAGTAATCGTAGGCTCTTTGTTCGTGTGTGCACATGGGGCAAAGGAAGCAGGAGAGAGTATACTTTCTGCTTGTATAGAGGGACTAATTAAAAATATAACAAATTTTAAGTTTATAACAGCAATTGGTTTAGATTTTTTCGGATTTATAAAATGGTCATTTTGGACTTTAATAATTACAATTATATTGTTTATTGCATGGAAAATAAAGTTCGCAAAAGAGAGCGAATATGATGGTATAGAAAGCGGATCAAGTGATTGGTCAAAACATGGAGAAGAATATGAAAAAACAAGTGATGGTAGAGAATTATTAAATAGAAAGTCAGGATTTATTTTAAGTAAAGATCATTATCTAGGAACTGATCTAAAAAAGGTTTTAATTAATAAAAATGTTCTAGTAGTTGGACGGATCAGGAGCTGGTAAATCAGCCTGTTATATTAAACCTAATATTTTACAGTGTCTGGGTTCATATGTAATAACAGATCCTAAGGGAGAATTATATAGGGAAACATCAGGATATTTAAAAGCAAATGGGTATGAAGTTAGGGCTTTTAATTTAGTAAACCCTGAATATAGTGATAGATATAATCCACTTGCACATATAATTGACCATCAAAGTGTGGATGTAATTGCACATACTATAGTAATGGGAACAAAAAAAGAAGGAGCTGGTTCAACCGATCCTTTTTGGGATGAAACTGCAAAAATGCTATTAAAAGCTGCAATATATTATGTTATATCTGTATTACCAGAAGAAGAACAAAATTTATCGAGTTGTATAAATATAATTAGAGCTGGTGGAGCAGATGATACAGTATTTAAAAAATTATTTATTGATGAGTTAAAACCTGAACATCCTGGAAGAAAAGAATATGAAAACTTTAGTACAGCGGCAGATAAAACAATGCAAAGTATTGTTGTATCAACTATTGCTAAAATTACAGCGTTTGATACACCTGCAATGCAAAAAATTACCACATCAAACAATATAGATTTTGATGATTTAGGTAATAAAAAAGTTGCACTATTTGTTATAACTTCAGCTTCAGACAGTACGTATGATTTTATATCTACAATATTCTTTAGTCAAATGCTACAAAAACTTTATTTGCAAGCGGATAGAAACGGTGGTACATTGAATCACCAAGTGTATTTCTTACTTGATGAATTCGCAAATATTGGACAAATACCTGATTTTAACAAAAAGCTTAGTACTACAAGAAGTTTAGGTATAAGTATTTCGATTGTTGTTCAATCTTTAGATCAACTTGAATCGTTGTATAAAGACACATATGAAAATATAATTGGTAACTGTGATACTCAACTATTCTTGGGAAGTCAATCAATAAAAACTTGTGAGTATTTTTCTAAGAGTTTAGGACAAAAAACAATAAGAGTAAAGAATAAATCTGTAAATAAAGATAAGGATGAAAGAGAAAAACAAGGAGTTTCTATTAGCCATCAACAACAAGGAAGAGACCTTATGACAGTTGATGAACTTAAACGTTTGGATCCAAATGAAGAAATACTTTTAGTTAGAACATTAAAACCAATAAGGGCAAAAAAAGCATGGTATTTTAAATATCATCCGATGAGAGACGTAGCAAAGCAATATGAAATTCATAATATATCTGAGATGCCAAAGACTGATGATGTGCCTGTAAAAGTTATGGACGTAAGAGAACATCTAAGAAAAAGGGAAGAAAAAGCAAGGCAGATTTTGGAACAAAGAAATATAAATAAGGTAAATTCACAACCTTCACAAAAACCTGTAGAATCATTTAGCCCTTCTTATACATCAGAAAGTACAGGTAAAGAACAACAAACAAATGATACAGGATTTGATTTACAAAAAGAGCTTGAAAAGAAATTTGATGAATTATTTGGAAGTAATAATTAAAAATGAGCACTAAGCATTTAAATGCCTAGTGCTTTTTTATATTATAGGAAAAATCGATTTTAAGTATAATATATAAATTACCATGCCATAAAAATTATGGCATGGTAATAGAACATACGGAGTATGCTTTTTAAAAAATATATAAATTTTTAAAGGAAACACTTTAATTTACTTGAGAACTAAATAAAAATATGATAAACTATTTTTAATCTACTCATTAGAGGAGATTAGGAAAGCATAGTTCAAAAAGCTTTTGGGATTTTGGTTGAACTATGAATTGGAATTTTAAAGTGTTTCCGCAAGAACATTTTAAAGGATTGCACTTAAAGTGTGCAGAAAGCTTATCAATCCATTTGCGTGGTTTGGTAAGTTTTTCTTTAATCTTTTTAAAATGACTTGTTACAGATTTTTTCATGGCATAAATCCCATAATATCTAACCATGTTAAAACCTTTTTCAGGAATATGAATGATGAGTTTTTTAATGAAATCAAAAGCATGAATTTTTACTTCAACTCTTTTTTCATCATCATGTCTATCATAGTAGTAAGTAATGAATTCACCATCATAATTTAAAATTCTAGATTCAGCCATAACAGGTCTGTTGGTGTAACGAGTAACGTAAGCAAGAGAAATTTTAAAATTAGAATTGTGAATTTTAGGAGCATGAACATAGAAACCTTTACCGTTCTCTTTGTAAAGGAAGTTTTTTAACTTTTTGAAATTAGAAGTAAAAAGACGTTTAGAAAGATTGAAAAGAAGTTTAGTCATAAATCTTTTACGAAGCATTTCGTAGGGAAAATGATTAAAAACTTTCCAATTAGTTTTGCGTCCCATAGCACCTTCAGTGACAAGAATGTGAATATGCGGATTCCATTTTAAATCACGGCCAAAAGTGTGTAAAGTAGCGATAATACCAGGAGTAAAGCATTCTAATTTAGATTGTTGTTTAAACCAAGAAAGTAGAGTGTAAGAAGCAGCATCAAAGAGTTCATTAAGTAAAGACCTATCAATTAAAAAGAAAGGCCAAAGAAAGTTAGAAATAGTGAAAGTAATATGTCTGTGGGGAACATTAAGACAACGAGAAGGCATAACTTCAGAACGGTTAATGCAAGAATTGACACCACAAGAAGGACAAAATCTAGATTTGCAAGTGAAAGGAACGTAAGCATAGTTACCACAAGATTCACATTCATAGACAGAATATCCTAAAGATTTAGAGCCACATAAAAGAAATTTATGGATTTCATGTTTACAAACATCTCTAACAGGAAATTTTTCTAGAAAAGTTTCCCACCAATCTTTAAAAATATCTTGAATAATATGATTTTTATTACGAATAGTATGATCATTTTCATCTTGAATAAGACTATAGCGATACATTAAACCCCTCCACAAAAATTATATATTAAAACCAAACAAAAGAAAAGCCTAACTAAAAAAGTTAGACATTAAATTGTTTGCACGAAGTGCGAGTGAATTTTAATTCACTTTTTTATGAAAATAATCTTCCGGCTGTGCCGGTAGTAAAGTAGGCTTAAGCTTT
>USJA01000061.1 GCA_900554875.1 uncultured Clostridium sp.
ATGATAAGTATATTAATATTAGAGGGTAAGGGGTAATATATATGAAAAGAAAAATTGTAATTTTAGTATCAATATTGTTTGTTATATATTCTTTTATGGGAATAACATATGCAGAAGAAAATGATGAAAATACAAATTACACAGAGGAATATTTGGAATATTTAAAATTATCTGATGAAGAAAAGTCAAAGGTAGAAGTAATTCCAAGAAAGTATTTTGTATCATTTGATGAATTCTTTAATAAAAAGGAAACGGTCCTTGAGGGCGTTGATGAGGAAGATACACAAAGTGACTCTACAAATGATCAAAAAACTGTAAAAGCTACAAGTTTACCTTCAAAATTCAGCTTGGCCAATTCAATTGGAATAAGTATTGAAAATCAACAACAATCAGGTTGGTGTGCACTTTATACTTCCATAAAATCACTTGAGACATTCTGTACACTTAACGGAAAGGGAAATTTTAATTTTGCAGAATATCATGTTGCGTATATGAAGATGAAACAATTTGGGGGTTGGACTAGTTTTTCTGCTGATAGTGGCCTTACTTTAGGTCAAACAGTATACAAAGCTGGGTCAAGTTTTGGCGATTTTGCAACATATTGTGGGTTTTATGATAAAGATAACAAGTATGGATCAGCATCAATGTATTATCTTATGGGACCTATTGAAGGAACAGATTCGGAAAACAGATCATATGAGATTAATGAGACAAATAGGCAAATTTTTACATCTAAGGTTCCAAAGCTAAAAGTTATGCAAATAGCAACATTTCCAGGTATGTATAAAAGATACGATAGTTCAGGACATCTAGAAAGCATAAGAAATTGGGGTACAACAGCTCTTACATCCGCTCAAATTAAACAAGAAAGAGATGCAATAAAAAGACATATATATGAAAATGGATCTTTATACGCACTTACGAAAATAGATGATGAATATTATAATTCGTCAACTTATTCGCTATATATAAACGACCCAAGTGTAAAGGTGGACCATGCAGTCTCTATAATAGGATGGGATGATAATTACAGTAGATATAATTTTAAAGAAGGTAAAAGACCAGCACATGATGGTGCATATATAGTACAAAACTCTTGGGGACGTAGTTGGGGAGATTTGGGAAGATATTATGTATCTTATGATGATGCTCTCATAGAAAGGGAGTTAGATGGTATAGTAGCAGTTAAAGATTATAGTACATCTCCAATTGTTACTGTTTCTCAAGCAAATTATTCAAAAGACGATAAAAGTACAAAAGTATATTTAATTTCAGATGAACCTATCTATAAACTTCCTTCAGGTTGGTCAATATATAGTAGAGAAGATACAAACAAAAAGACAATTTATGTTAAAACCTATACTCAAAACGAAACACAAACACTAAATCTAAAGGGTTTACAGGGAGACAGGAGAAAATCTACTCAGGTAACAGTCAAAGTTGATAATATTCCTGAGCTAAAACTAGATAAAACAGGATACACATTTAGTAACCAGAATCCAATTACTTTAAAACCAACATCAAATTATAGATTTGGGGATGTCACATGGAAAAGCAGTAATGAAAATGTGGCTAGGGTAAACAGTGAAGGTATCGTTACACCTGTAGGAAATGGAACATGTACTATAACAGCAAGTACAGTTGTATCTTCTGGAAAAATAGCAAAAGGAACACAAATTAGTGCAACTTGCAAGATAAATGTAAAAAGAGCGACAGGAGTATCTTTAAACAAAACAAGTTATGTATTTACTGATGGAACGGAATTACAACTTACAGCAACAGTAATGCCAACTGATCTTGCAAATAAGGATGTAACATGGACAAGTAGTAATACAAATATAGCAAGAGTAACTAGTAATGGAAAGGTAAGACCTGGATCAACAAATGGAAGTTGTACAATAACTGCAACAACAACAGATGGAACAAATAAAAAGGCAACATGTAATGTTGTTGTACGAAGGGCTACATATATGAATTTAAATAAATTACAATATACTTTTTATTCACAAAATCCACTAAAATTATCAGTGACAATAAGTCCAGTTGGAGCAAGTAAAGATGTAAGGTGGAGCTCAAGTGATAGTCGTATTGCAACAGTAGATGAAAATGGAAATGTTAAACCAAGACGTGTAGGAACATGTACAATATGGGCAACTCATAAGGATAAAGGATATAATGTGGCATGTAAAATAACAGTGGATAAATCATTTAGAAAATACCCAAAAGGAGATATAACAAGAGATGGAAAGGTAGATATGGAAGATGTATATACAGCAATGAAAAGGCTAGCAAGAGGTACACTTTCAGCAGAAGATAAAGAAATTGTAGAAGTAACAGATGATGAAAAAGTAGATATGGAAGATATTTATAAAATATTAAAATACGTAGCTAGAAAAATTACTATGTTATAGTCTGTAAAATTATAAAAGAGGTATGAGGTAATATATGAAAAGAAAAACCGTAATTTTAGTATCAATATTGTTTATCTTATCTTCTTTAATAGGAATAACCTATGCAGAAGAATCAGAAAAAATAAATTATTCAGAAGAATATTTAGACTATTTAAAGTTATCAGATGAAGAAAAATCAGAATCAAATGTTGTTCCAAGAAAATATTTTGTATCATTTGATGATGTATTTAATAAAAAAGAGACGACACTTGAGGGTGTGGAGGAGGAGAATACACATAATGATTCTGTAAATAGTACAAAAGTTGTAAAGGCTAATAGCCTACCATCTAAGTATGATTTATCAAAATCAATTACAATAAGTATTGAAGACCAAGGTAAATCAAGTTGGTGTACAGCATTTGCCTCAATTAAATCTTTAGAGACATTTTGTGCTTTAAATGGAAAAGGAGAGTATAACTTTGCAGAATACCATTTGGCATATATGAGAATGAAACAATTTGGCGGGTGGACTAATTTTTCTACAAAAGATGGACTTACATTAGGACAAACTGTTGTAAGTAGAGGACTTAGTTTCCATGATTTTGCAAAATATTGTGGTTTTTATGATTATTCAAATACCTATGGATCTGCATCAATGTATTATCTTATGGGACCTATTGAAGGTGAAAATTCAGAAAATAAAGCATATGAAATTGATGAAACAAATAAACAGATTTTTACTTCAAAGAAACCAGCTTTAAAAGTTACAGAAATAGTAAGCTATCCTGGTATATCCAAAACATATGACAGTTCAGGCTATGTAAAAGAAATGAAAAATGGAAATGATGCGCTTACATCCGCACAAATAAAACAAGAAAGGGATACAATAAAACAGCATATAATAGAAAAAGGTTCATTAGTAGCAGTCACAAAAATTGATGCAAACTACTTTAATTCTGCAACGAATTCGTTATATATAAATGATTCAAGTGTAAGATTAAATCATGCTATCTCTATAATAGGATGGGATGATAATTATAGCAAAGATAATTTTAAAGAAGGGAAAAGACCTGCACATGATGGTGCATATATAGCACAAAACTCTTGGGGAAGCAATTGGGGAGATTCAGGAAAGTATTATATATCTTATGATGATGCTTTAGTAGAGCTAGAGACAGATGGTATAGTAGCTGTTAAGGACTATGATACATATCCTAATATTACTATAAACAAAGCGGATTATTCAAAAGAAAACAGAAATACAAAGGTGTATTTAACTTCAGATGAACCCCTTTATAGTCTTCCTTCAGGTTGGTCAGTGTATAAGAGGGAAGCAACAAGTAAAAAAACAATTTATGTAAAAACGTATAAAGAAAATAAGACAGAATCATTTAGTGTAAGATGTCTTCAAGGAGATAGAGAGAAATCAACGCAGGTGAGCTTTACAGTAGATAATATTCCAGAATTCAAACTTGACAAAATGGAATACAGGTTTAATAATTCAGATCCTCTAACATTAAAAGTTACTAGTAGCAATTGTAAAATTGCTAATGTGACATGGAAGAGTAGCAATACAAGTGTTGCTAAGGTAAATAGTGAGGGAATTGTCGTTCCAATTGCAAATGGAAAATGTAAAATAATAGCAAATGCTGAAGTAATGGAAGGCCAAGCAAATGGGGCACAAATTAGCACTATGTGTGATGTGGAGGTAAAAAGGGCAACTGAAGTTGTTTTAAATAAAGAAACTCATACTTTTAAAGATGGATCTGAATTACAACTTACAGCAACAATAATGCCAACAGGCCTTGTAAATTCAGGTGTAACATGGAAAAGTAGTGATGAAAGTATAGCAAAGGTTACAGATGATGGAAAGGTAATACCAGGTTTAATAAATGGAAGTTGCACTGTAACTGCTACAACAACAGATGGAACTAACAAAGAAGCTACATGTAAAATTTTTGTGCAAAGAGCTGTCTATATGGGCTTAAGTAAATTAGATTATACGTTTTATTCAGAGGAACCACTGAAATTGCAAATAATAGTAGTTCCAGCAGATACAAGTAAAGATGTAATATGGAACTCAAGTGATATAAATATTGCAACAGTTGATGAAGATGGTAATGTAACGCCAAAACATGCAGGCCAATGTACGATATATGCAACCCATAAAGATAGAGGCTATAATATTGCATGTAAAATAACAGTAGATAAGTCCTTTAAAAAATATTTAAAAGGGGATATAACAAATGATGAAAAAGTAGATATGGAAGATGTATATACAGCAATCAAAAAGCTTGCTAAAGGAACATTTTCAGATGATGAAAAAGAAATAGTAGATGTAACGGGTGATGGAAAAGTAGATATGCAAGATATATACAAAATGTTAAAATATATATCTGGAAAAGTTACAACTTTGTAAGTTGTACTAGAGGTGAGAAATGAGAAAAGGGGTTATATTTAGGATATTTTGTTTAATTTTATTTATTTTTATTATAACAAATGTCAAGTTATATGCAAAGGCATATGAAAATACAATATCTCAAGGTAATGCAGATGTTGTATTTAGTGCAAATATTAATAAGAATATTATTGATCAAAATGAAGAGTTTACTATTGATTTTGCAATTGATAGATTACCTAAAAATGGTTTAGGAATTGCAAGTTTTGATGGAAGATTATTTTATGATTCATCTAAAGTAGAATATCTTGGAGCAACAATAAGTGGGATTGCTTCAATATTAGAAAAAGGATTTGACCCTATATCCAAAACTATTTCAAACAATGAATTTACAAATGCTAAATGTATTACATTTGCTAAATATTCAACTGGTAAGAATTCAATCAAATCAACAGGAAATATATATACATTAAAATTTAAAGTAAAAAACAATGTGACTGGAAATATAAAAATGTACTTTGAAAATGATAATGGACTTAATGCTTCTAGCGTTATAACCGATCCATCAGGAAATATATCTGTAAATCCAGATGAAACTACAAAATATTTAAAAACAAATATGAATAATATATGGATAAATAGAGCTACTAAAATATCTCTTAATAAAACAAATCATACTTTTAAAGATGGAACCGCTATACAGTTACAAGCAAGTTTATTACCAGAAGGATTAACAAATAAAGATGTAATATGGACAAGTAGTAATGAAAATATTGCGAAAGTCTCATCAAGTGGAAAAGTTAGACCAGGTACATTAAATGGTAATTGTAAAATAACAGCAACTACAACAGATGGAACAAATTTAAGTGCAACTTGCAATATTACTGTTTTAAGGGCAACATCTATTAGATTAAACAAACTTGAATACACATTTTATTCAGAGGATCCATTAAAATTATCGGTAATAGTAGCTCCAACCGGTGCTCTTAACGAGATAAAATGGAGTACAAGTGATAGTAGAGTTGCAACTGTAGATGAAAATGGAAATGTAAAACCAAAAGGTGTAGGAATATGCACAATATGGGCTGTACATCAAGATAAAGGATACACAACATCTTGTAAAATAACGGTAGATAAATCATTTAGAAAATATTTAAAAGGAGATATAACAAAAGATGAAAAAGTAGATATGGAAGATGTATATACAGCAATGAAAAGATTAGCTAGAGGAACACTATCAGATGAAGATAAATTAATAGTAGAGGTGACAAATGATGGAAGGGTAGATATGGAAGATATCTATAAAATGTTAAGATATATAGCTAGAAAAATTACTTCATTATAATATATATTTAGAAGACTTAAAGCTTTATACAGTTTTAAGTCTTTTAAAGAATAGAGATATTTTTATAATTTATGAAATTTAAAAACATTTTATATGCTTAAGAATAAAATTAGTTTGATTTTTTTTAATTAATATGTTAATATCTTTTGTAGTTGAGGTGAAGAAAAAGTATGAAAAAA
>USJA01000062.1 GCA_900554875.1 uncultured Clostridium sp.
TCTATTATAACACTGGATATTCAAAAACACAATAATATAAAAAATAAATTATAAGAGCTTTACTATATTAAGAAGTGATAAAATTAAGAAATATAATATATTACTATTGCTTAATAAAAAAGAAATTAATGAATTTGTACAAAATAATAAATTAAGTAGTAAAAAATTATAAGCTTAAGTCAAAAAATAGATAAATTACAAAATAAATCAGAGCAGACTTAGTTCTGCTCTTTAGTTGTAGGCAATAACCAATACAAGAATACTGTAGTGCTTTATTATAAATTAATTTGTTAGTTACTTGTTAGTTATCACAAAAATTTTATTCGATTTTAATCAGTTTTATAAAGCTTAAAAATAAAACAAATCCTACAACCGTGCTTGGTTGTAGGATATTAACAAATTTATAAAATTTAAAAATATTATCTCTTTGAAAATTGTGGTGCTTTTCTTGCTTTTTTAAGACCGTATTTTCTTCTTTCTTTAACTCTTGAATCTCTTGTAAGTAATCCGTTTCTTTTTAATGTAGTACGAACTTCTGGATCAGTTGTTGCAAGTGCTTTCGCAATACCATGAGCAATAGCTCCAGCTTGACCTGCAAATCCGCCACCATGAACGTTAGCTTCAACATCATATTTTTCAATCATATCTACTACTTTAAAAGGTTTTAATACAATAGCTTTTAATGTATCAAGAGTATAAACTTCATTCATATCTTTTCCATTTACTGTTATTTTACCAGTTCCTGGAATTATATTTACTCTAGCAATAGATGATTTTCTTTTTCCTGTTGCATATATATATTCTTTTTTTGACATTTTTATATCCTCCTACTAAAATTCCCATATTTCAGGTTTTTGAGCTTGATTATTATGCTCGCTACCTTTATATATTTTTAATTTTGTTATCATAGATCTACCAAGACTATTTTTTGGAAGCATTCCTTTAACTGCTAAAGTTAATGCTTTATCAGAACTTTTTGCCATTAAGTCTTTGTAATTAATTTCTTTAAGTCCTGTCATATATCCTGAATGATGTCTATAATATTTATCATTTAATTTATTTCCTGTTAAAACAATTTTATCAGAGTTTATAACAATTACAAAATCTCCACAATCCATATGTGTTGAATATGTTGGTTTGTGTTTTCCTTTTAATAATCTAGCAACTTCTGTAGCAACTCTTCCAAGAGGTTTATCAGCTGCATCAATTACATACCATTTTCTTTCTATTTCTTTAGCTTTTACGCTGTGTGTAGTATTATTCATTTCGAATTTCCTCCTAAATTACTTTTGATAATAAGTTCAACTTTCCGGGGTTTAGCTTCACCTATTACATGATACCTATATATTATACATAAAAGAATATTAAATGTCAACAAATTATGTAAAAAAATTGAAAATATAAGGAATACAAATAAGTTAAAAATGAAAAAATAAAGTATTGAAAAAAGATTATATTTATAGTATTATTATAAATAATAATAGAAAAAAGTATTTTTAAGAGAGGATTGATAAAATGGATGAATTTGAATTCATGAATACAGATAATATATCGAGAGATTTAATGGATATAAAGGAAACTGCTAGAATAAAAAAGATAATTTCACAATTATATATGTATGATAATGATATAAAACAACTTACAAATATATATACTAACATTTTGCTTGAGGATAATGTTTGCTTTATTTTAACAAAAATAAGTCAAGATAAAATATTTTTAAAGCATTTTCCCGAATTTTATGAAAAGAATGAATTTGGAGAAAATGTTATCAATTGTCAACAAAATTCAGAATATCATAAATATGGAGTATTTAAGCACATACTACACACTGTTGAAACAGTGGGAACATCACAACAGATACCACTTGGAGATTGGCAACTTAAACTCTTAAAATGGACAATGTTGCTTCATGATATAGGTAAACCTTATGTAAAAAAAATTAATGAAGATGGAACTGACAGCTTTGCAGGACATGATGATAAATCAGTTGAACTTGCAACTGGAATATTAGATAGGTTTTACTTTACAGAAGAGGAAAAGAAAATAATTTTAACATTAATAAAATATCATGACAGATTTTTAAATGAGGGAGAAATTACATATGATAATATGAAATTTTTAGCATCAGAATTAAATAATAGCAGAGAACTTTTCTATCTGCTTCTTGAAGTAAAAAGTGCAGACGCTATGGCAAAAAATGTTGATGTATACAATAAATATAAAATTGTTAAGTCAAAATATTTAGAGTTTATAAATTCATTCTTTTCATACAATAATTCTACAAAGAAGAATATGGATGGTAATACAGAGGAGGGCTCGACTGTTTCTAACGATGAAAAAGTAACTACTGTTGAGCTTGATAGAATCGTAGAAGATATTGTATCAAGAAAAAATATTATCTCAATATATCAACCAATTGTAGATATTGTTAAGAAAAAGGTTATGGGATATGAGGTACTAACGAAAATAAAGTCATCTAAAAATATTAATATGTTGGATGTATTTAACCATGCAAAAGATATGGAACTTTATGATAAAGTTCAACAAATTTTACTTGTAGATAGAATGGAGAGCTTTTTAGAAATTTCAAATAAGGAATCCGATTGTATTTTTATTATTTCAGATTTGACAAGTTATTCAAAGTATATAAATAAACCTAGAATATATGAACTTATGTCTAAACAAAAGGTGGTTATTAAGTTTATAAATTATGAGAAAAAGGATATCTCTTTCGTTCAAGAATTAATTGATACTATTCATAAAAATAGAGGATATGTAGCCTTGAATAATTTTGGTATAGGCTCTTTAAAAATTGACGATTTAAGACTTTTAAATGTCGACTATGTTGTACCAGATGTATCACTTTTAAAAGATATAGAAGATAATGTTGAAAAGCAAAGATTTCTTTCAGAGTTATTAACTTATTCCGTATCATCTGAAACTAAATTAGTAATTCCAGGAATAAATAATGAACAATCATTATATATGGTAAAAAAGATGGGTGCAAAATATGTTCAAGGAGATTATTTGTGCAAAGCAACCGAAGGAATAAGTATGTTAAATGAAAAATTGAATGAATTATTGGATTCATCTGCTGATGAGGAAATATTATAAAATTTAATAAATATTATTGACAAAGTACTTTTCAAATGATATAATCATGTCACGAACAAACGTTTATATTAATTTAATAGGAGGAAGAAATATGATATCAGAAGAAAGAAAAAAAGCATTAGATATAGCAATGGCACAAATTGAAAAGAATTTTGGAAAGGGTTCTGTAATGAAACTCGGTGAATTAAGTAGTGTAAATGTTGATGTAATACCAACAGGTGCACTTAGTTTAGATATAGCTTTAGGAGTTGGAGGTTTTCCAAGAGGAAGAGTTATTGAAATATATGGACCTGAATCTTCAGGAAAAACAACTGTTGCACTTCATGCAATAGCAGAAGCACAAAAGCAAGGTGGAATAGCGGCATTTATTGATGCTGAACATGCTTTAGATCCTGTATATGCAAGAAATTTAGGAGTTGATGTTGATAATTTAATTGTTGCTCAACCAGATACAGGTGAACAAGCTTTGGAAATTACGGAACAGCTAATTAGGAGTGGTGCAGTAGATATTGTAACAATTGATTCTGTTGCAGCACTTGTTCCAAAAGCAGAAATAGATGGTGAAATGGGAGACTCTCATGTTGGACTTCAAGCGAGACTTATGTCGCAAGCTTTAAGAAAACTTACAGGTGTTCTTAATAAATCTAAAACAGTTGCAATTTTTATAAATCAACTACGTGAAAAAGTTGGTATTATGTTTGGAAACCCGGAAACAACGCCTGGAGGTAGAGCTTTAAAATTTTATTCATCAGTAAGACTTGAGGTAAGAAAACAAGAAGCTATAAAACAAAATGGAGAATTTAAAGGAAATAGAACGAAAGTAAAAGTTGTTAAAAATAAAGTTGCACCTCCATTTAGAGAAGCAGAATTTGATATAATTTATGGAGAAGGAATTTCAAATGAAGGATGTGTTTTAGATACAGCAGCTGATCTTAATATCGTTGATAAAAGTGGTGCTTGGTATGCGTATAATGGTGAGAAAATAGGACAAGGAAGAGAAAATGCAAAGCAATACTTTAAAGACCATCCTGAAATTATGAAAGAAATAGAGGCAAAAGTTAAATCTAACTTTAATTTAGCTTTTGAAAATAGCATGGGAAAAGAAGTAGATGGCAAAAAAGATAATGAGGAATAGTAATGGAATTTGAAAATGCAAAGCAAAAAGCAATAAAGTATATAGGAATTTCAAAAAAAACTGTATATGAAGTAAATCAAAAATTAGGTAGATTAGGATATAACCAAGATGTAATAGATGAGGTTATATCCTATCTTTTGGATATTGGATATCTTGATGATATTGATTATACAAACTCATATATTAAACAATCAATAAGAATGCATAAGTATTCAGTATTTGAAATAGCACAAAAACTATTGCAAAAAGGAATAAAAAAAGATATAATTGAAGAAAAAATTCAGAGTCTTAAAGATTCCGGATATGATAGAAAATTATTTCAAAGATTATTAGAAACAAAATGTAAAGACATGGAACCTTTGAAGAGAAAGCAATATATGTATAGAAGAGGTATTAAAGAATACGAGGAGGAGTGTTAAAATGAAAATTGAAGTTCCAACAGTTCATAATGAAGCAAAAGTTGACGAAATTTCTAAAACTGTTATAATGCCTGGTGATCCGTTAAGAGCTAAATATATCGCAGATAATTATTTAGAAAATGTACACTGTTATAATAAGATAAGGAATATGTTTGGATTTACTGGAACATATAAGGGAAAAAAAGTATCTGTTCAGGGAAGTGGAATGGGTGTACCATCTATGGGGATATACTCAATGGAACTTTTTGCAGGGTATGATGTTGAAAATATAATTAGGATAGGTAGTGCAGGTTCACTTGCTAATGATGGTGCAAGTGATATAACAAATAGTGTACAATTAAGAGATATAGTTGTTGCTAAGAATATAGATACAGATTCAAACTATTTGGTTTCTAATGGAATTGAAGACACAATTTATCCAGAATGTTCTAAAATATTATTAGATAGATTACAAATGATTGATAAAAAAAATAACATTGGTCTTAAATATGGAAAAGTATTTACATCTGATGTCTTTTATAAAGCTAAAGAAGAATTAGTAAAATTATCAAAGGGAGAAATACTTGGAGTTGAAATGGAAACCTTGGCTCTTTATGCAAATGCAAAATTAAACAACAAAAATGCAATAGCTTTGTATACTATTTCAGATGATCCAATAACAGGAGCAAGTATATCATCAGTAGAAAGAGAAAAAGGGCTTGATAAGATGATAAGGACTGCTTTAGAGCTTGCATATGAATGTGAAAATTAGGAGAACAAAATGCAGAAAATATTGAATAAAAATACAGAACAATATAATTTTGTTATAAAGAATTTTGAAGGACCTTTAGATTTATTACTCTTTTTAATAACAAAAAATAAAATGAATATTTTTGATATTTCTTTAAGTGAACTTACAGATAAATATATAGATTATTTACACAATATGACTGAAAATAATATTGATGTCGCGAGTTCATTTGTTGTAATGGCTTCCACGCTTCTTGATATAAAAGCAAGAAAGCTTCTTCCAGAGCTCGAACCAGAGGAAGATGACGAAGAACATATAACAGAAGAAGAAATGATAAATAGAATAATAAAATACAAGAAATATAAGGAAGTATCTGGAATTATAAATGATATGTATTTGAAAAATTTTGGATCATTTTCTAAACCATTTGAGAGGATAAAATATAAAGGTGAAACAAAGTATACTGGGGAAAAACTTTGCAAAGATAAATTATGCAACATATACATAGATATTATTATAAGAAATAAAAATAAAGTAAATAAAAAGGCAAAGGAAATTGAAAAACTTGCAATTTATGAAAAAGTGACAGTTCAAGATAAGGTAAAACAAATTGTTAATTATTTAGATACAAATGAAAATATGATTTTTAATAATGTGTTTAGTCCTGAAAATTGTAGTAACATCGAGGTCGCAACTGCTTTTTTAGGTATGCTTGAACTTAGTAAATTGAAAGAAGTTTCATTAAGTCAAGATTATTTATTTTCAGATATTAACATATCAAAATCTGAACAATTTGGTAAAATTGATTTGTCAAATATTGTGGAATAAAAGATGTTTTTACTTTGTATAAAAATATAAAAAATTCTTTGAGATCGG
>USJA01000063.1 GCA_900554875.1 uncultured Clostridium sp.
TCATAGAAAGGATTTTTTTACTATTCTTAGTTTACACAAATTTTTCTACATACTCCAATATTGTGTTGGTATATATATTGATAGCAAATTGTCTACCCAACCAATCATACCCAAATACTCTTATATGACCTGTATACTTTGGAAATGTATCTTCTACTATTTTTGTCCATTTTTGTAGTTCATTATAGTTGTGTATTCTATATATTCCTTGTTTAAAATTTCTCCCAGACATTTCCTTTAGAAATGAATTCACATCATCTATTGATGTATTATTTTCAATTCCTACATATTCAAAAAATTTTTCAAACATTATTTCTCCTCCATTATTTTTCAAATTGCTTATCCCAATTTTTTATAAATTCGCACAATGATGTAGCTTTACAATAACTATCTTCTAAACCAGTGGTACAGCAATCTATTGCAAAGTATTCGTTGGTTACAAAATTATAACAAAAATGATTTACTCCTAAATCTCCTCCAAAAGCAAAGCATTTAGGAAAGTTCTTAAAAATTTCATAATCATTATTATAATCTATAAGCTCTTCTAATCTTATCAATTGCATATATGAATTTTTACCTACATCACCTTCACCACCATTATGCTTATGCATAAATTCTAAATAGTCGCTTGGTAATTGCATACCGTTTATTTCTTTTATATCATAGTTTGTACTTTCATTAAATTCAAATTCCTTAAATAATTCTTCCATATTTTTAATCCTTTCTTTTCTCCATAAAAATTTCTTTATTCTTTTTATCTATCTCAAATTCATTAGAAGAAATCCTTATAAGTTCTGTTCCTACTGGATTATCAATATAATTCCAAATATCTGGATCTAATTGATACACATCTTGTACATGTACCAATAAGCAATTTTTATGATTATTAAGATATTCATCATCTTCATTACCAGCTAAAAATTGCCAACCACTATCATTTTCGTTCATAGCTTCCTCTCTACACATATATCCAATTTTCCAACCTTCCTCTGATACTTTTTTAGAAAGATACGCCATTTTATTTAATAAATTTATTCTATTTCTAGTTGGCTTCATATATTGTTCAGAAGCCTGAAATTTAGTTATTTCTTCTTCAGTTATTTCAACATCTGTATTGATTTTATCTATGCTTTCATCCCAAATATCCTTGTCTTCTGCCTCTTTTTTTAATATTACAGCTAACTTAAATAATTCATCTGCTGAAATTTCTATTGAAGTTTCTATTTCTTTAATGAGTTTATTTCCTTTATCTTCATAAAGATATAATATAACTTTTCCATTAGCATAAATTAATAATTTTGCAGCTCCTAGATTTTGCTTATCATTGTAAAATACCATAAAACTAGGTAAATGCTCATTAACATACCAATCAAATTCAGTTCCATTTTTTCCATTCATATAATAAACTGTACCATTTTCTTCTAAATCACTTGATTTTACTTCTGGTAAGTATTCGTTTATGTTTTGTTTAATTATTTTCTTTATTTCATTTAGAATTCTATTCATAACCGTCTTCTCCATTCAAAATTATTTATATTCCCACCTATCACCGTTCACAAAACAAATTTTAAATTCATTCTGCTTGTTCTCTAACTTAACTTTAGCTACTATTTATTAACAACAATCCCAATTATATAAGATCTTAGAAAAGTTTTTATTTTTTAAATCATTTTTACTGATAAAAAAGTTAGCCACGCCAGAATCTCCCCACATAATATCATCATCAGTATCAATCTGTAAAAGTAATGTATCGTATTTGATATATTCCTTATTATAATATCTTGGATCTGACTGTGTAAATGCTGGATATCCTAATAATTTATGCCCCCATGTTTCAAATTTTTCATAGTATTTTTCGTCAATTTGTTCTAAATAATCACTTACTTTGTTTTCCTCAATCATAACATTGAACTTATCTTTTAAAATTCTAGCAACTATTGAATTAAATTTTTCATCATAACAATTCATTACTTCATCTGTCTCTTTAAATGTAATTTTATATGTATCGTTGAATGGCGCATAATATTCAGGTGTTACTTCCTTAAAAGTTTTTACTCCATTGTTGATTAATTCCTCCTCGGTCACATTGTAATTTACATTTTCATGGTAAATAACTCTCCAATCTGTTGGCTCGTCTTGCTCATCAAAATTTATACCATATATATCATCGTTTGATGAAATGTAAAATTGTAAAATTCCTTTTTGAGGTAATCTACTATCATTAAAATTTTCTTTATCAAAATTTATTTGGGCTAACAAATTTAATTTTTCACCTTTGCTATTTTTTGGAAATTCTTTTGAAAAATTCCAGTATGGTATTCCTCCAAACTTACTGTCATAAATTGTTAAATTATCTGATTTTTCCTTTTCAATTGTGTACGATTTTATACAAGTTTCGCTTTTCACAATTTCATATATTTCATCTAGTGTCATATTTATACCTCCTTAAATAAAGTATTTTTAATTAATTATATAAATCAACCTTTGATTTTAAAAATTCAAAATATTTTTTATCATCTTCTTCAAATATTTCTTTTCCCTCAAGCATATATGCTCTTAACAAATTTTCTGTTGCTAGTTCTTTTTTTCCTAATTCAAATGCACTTTGTCCTAATCTAAGCAATATAAACGGATTATTAATTCCATCTCCAGACAAATTATTCTTTGCATCTTCAAAATTATTAAAAGCCTCTTCATATTTTTCTTGAATAAAGTAAATATCTCCAATTGATGTTAAAAACCATACTGCTTCACTAAAGTTTTTCTTAGGTTCTGGTATTAAATCTAGAGCTTTTTTCCATATTTCTAATGCTTTATCATATTCATTATTATCAAAATATTTATTACCTTCTTCTGCACGCATGTCTAATTCATATTGTAATTGTTCTGAAATTTCTTTTTTATTTTGTATTTTATCAATTTTCATATGGCTATAATTCCCCCCAAAACCATAATTCTGTTTCATATTTAAAATCATCATCATTTAATGTTTCTTTAAATCCTATTTCTTTTAAATTGGTTTGAATATTTAATCTTTGTTTCAATGATTTCTTTGGATCCAACCTTTCCCAAGTTTGATACGAACTTTCTCTTTTCCAAAAATTATTATAATATTTCTCATTGTAGAATACTATAATTCTAGAATTACTTATTTCTTTAGTTTCTATCATTCCTACTATTCTACAAAATGTTTTATTGTCTTTATTGTTAATCAATTTCTCTGTTATTTCAAGCCATTTAATTATAAATTTTCTCTTAATACTTATTTTGGATACATCTAAAAAATTATTACTAGGTACCACAAATTCTTCATACATATTATCTTTCCTTACTGGCTCAAATAAATCTATTTTTTTAAACAACAAATTCAGTTTTCTATAAACTCCTTTTTGTTTTTTCATTTATTTTTCTTCCTTTCTTTTAGTAACTAGTTTATATTTTTTTCTAAATAATCCCTTTTCTTTTATTTCAAATTTATAATCATTATAGTTTCTCAACAATTTCATTATATTGCTATGTGGATACTCATCAATTACTTCTCCTCACTAACTTCTGCTTGTGCTTCTATTTCCATATCTTCTTCAACCTCTTGCTCAATTTCTCTTAAAAATTCTATTTTACTCATTAACTTTTCCATAGTAACTAATTTATCATTTAAATACACTTCAATTTTGGCTCAAAATGATTCCAAATTTTTCAATTTATTAAAGAAGTTTAAATTAATTGTATATTGGTCAATGCCTAAACGTATTTGTTCATGAACATCACCCATTAAATCAAATTGATTAACATATTCATTATTTAATATTCTATTTTTTATTTCACCAATACCTAACATCTCATTTATATCTTTTATATGCTTAATATATTTAATAAAATTGGTATCTCTTACTATTTTAATTCCTACAACTACCATTTATAAAATCAACCTTTCAATTTTTTATTCATCTGAACCAAATGATATTATTAATATTGCATTTTGATATATTACACACCAAGTTCCCAAATTAATATAAAATGGACTTACTGATTTACTTTTATTAGTACCACTTTTTTCTTCAATTAAATACAATTTGATATAACTGCCTAATTTATTTTTAATCTCGCTTAAATATTTTTTCAATTCATCAATCAATTCATCAGTTAGTTTATCAGCGTATATTAATTTAAATATTTCTTTAATAGCATCAATATGATTTTTTATATCGTAAGATTTTAATGATGAGCTATCTAAATTTGTTTTGAATTTTTCATTTATAATATATGTTATATCATAATTTTCTATCGCATTATTCATAATAATATTATAGGAAAAACCAGCATTAGCATATATTTTGCATTTGCTCAATAAACGATAAAGATTTAATAAATTCTTTTTATAGTTTTCTTTTGCAAATATCTCTTCTACTCTAATAAATATATCTTTTTTTAATAGATTCCTATTATCTTCAAGATCCGAAGAATACGGATTAAGTTCAGCTTCTTTATCCAATTTTCTTTCATAACAACCATATATAATATAGTCGGTAATATTATTAATTAAATATCCATTAAATGGTATAGTCTTGTTAATTTCCTTAAAATCATGCATTTTTCTAAATTTATCTACATTAATATTTTCATTGTTTATATCTTCGCATTTAATATATATGACATTATTATATACATTTTTATCTTCTAATCCTAGAATATCCAAGTTACTCCTTAAAATATACATACTAATATCTTTATTTTTTGATATCCAATTGCCCAAAGATAAAATATAGTATATATAGTCACAAAAATCTGCTAAATCTATATTAGATGAATTGCAGTAAATTGCAAATGCAATTTCATTTTCTTTTAATTTTGTGCCATAATTATAATCTATATTTATTTTATCTTTGTAATCTACCATAATTTTACCTCCTACTAAAAAAATGAACACATCAGGTATAAGTTTTTATTTTCTCCAAATTTATATGCTGACTTTACCACTCCATATTTTTTGAAAATTTTACTACTGACTCTTTATATTTTAATCTATCCTTGATATTATTACCCATAAGGGAGCACCTCAGATTTGTTTATTTTTCGTCACTTAAACAATATCATTTTTGTGCTCCCTTTTCAATATTTTATTTTGAATATAACTTGTGACATATCAATTTTAAATCTATAATTCTTATCATCAAACAATATAAATCTGCATTGACTTTTAGAACTATAAGTAATATAATTATGTTATGTTAAGTATTTTTTTGCTTTATATTTTAATAAAAATGAGGTGTACAAAGATGGTTGCTATTGAAACCAAAATTATCAAAAACTACTTAAAGGAGTATGGCTTTTTACCTGAAGTTTTTTCACTAGAATTCAACATTTCTGTTGAAAAAGCAAAGAATATCCTACAAGCTGTATCTGACGATAAAGTTAGTGGCGTACTTATAGTTCTTGAATAAAAAGTATCTGCTTTTTACTGGTTTAGTTGTTTATGCTAAACCATTTTTTTATATCATCGTGCTATAATTTAATTATAAAAAGACAATATCTAAAAATTTAAAAATCCAGTTTTCCGACAGCACATGCATTTTAACCTTGACTTGATTTTATAAAACACATTAGTATTTATGTATAGGATTTAACCATGAATAATTTGTCCTGCTAATATACTTTCTTTATTTCCTTGTTTATATTTAGTTGCTACCACATTATTGTTTTTTATTAAATAACATCTTACTTCTTTTCTTATTAGCTTATACATTTAAAATCCACTTCCATCTAATTTTACGAAACTATTCTTCCTCTTCTATTATTTTTTCTAAAAATATTTTTTTATTAAATGCTCCTCTTCTATCCACTTTGTTTTTACGTATTATTTCAAATTCTTCTATCGAGACATTTTTTGAGTTTAATATTCCATAGATTACCTCTACTATATCTGCCAATTCTTCAACATTATTATCTTCTAAATATTCTTTTACCTCTTCTTGTAGTTTTTGGTCTAATTTATTTAAATATTCTTCATCATCCAATTTTCTGGTTATTGCTACTCTACCTTCGCTATTTATAATCTCAGGTATTTTATCTCTTACTAATTTATTATATATTTTCATAAACTTTT
>USJA01000064.1 GCA_900554875.1 uncultured Clostridium sp.
TTGCAATAATAAATATATCTTTATTGAAAAATAACATAAATTATGATATTATTGATAATGAAAAATGGGGTGATATTTTGGATAGTATCGAAAAAGAAGATATAGAAATTTTTAATTATATAAATGATGAGAAAAAAAGGCAAGAAAATAACATAGAACTTATTGCTTCAGAAAATTTTGTAAGTAAAGCAGTATTAGAAGCTATGGGTTCAATACTTACAAATAAATATGCTGAAGGATACTCTGGTAAAAGGTATTATGGTGGTTGCGAAAATGTCGACAAAATAGAAACTCTTGCAATAAAAAGAGCTAAAGAACTATTTAAAGCAGAGCACGCAAATGTTCAACCGCATAGTGGAAGTCAGGCTAATATGGCTGTATATATGGCAATGCTAAAACCTGGTGATACAGTAATGGGAATGGATCTTTCAAATGGTGGGCATTTAACACACGGAAGTCCTGTAAATTTTTCAGGTAAGTTATATAACATTGTTTCATATGGTATAACAGAAGATGGGTACATTGATTATGAAGATGTATTAAATAAAGCAAGAGAATGTAAGCCTAAAATGATAATTGCAGGTGCAAGTGCTTATCCTAGAAAAATAGATTTTGCTAAATTTAGAGAAATAGCAGATGAAGTAGGGGCTTATCTTATGGTGGATATGGCACATATTGCGGGACTTGTTTGTACTGGGGAACATATGTCACCAGTGCCATATGCAGATTTTGTTACATCTACAACACATAAAACCCTTAGAGGACCACGTGGTGGATTAATACTTTGTAAAGAACAATATGCAAAACAAATAGATAAGACTATATTTCCAGGAATTCAAGGAGGACCACTTGAACATATTATTGCAGCAAAAGCAATTTGCTTTAAAGAAGCTTTAGATCCCTCATTTAAAGATTATATACATCAAGTTGTATTAAATTGTAAAACTCTTGCAAATGAGTTATTAAAAAGAGGATATAATCTAGTATCAGGCGGTACAGATAACCATTTAATGCTTATTAATCTTGTAAATAAAAAAATGACAGGAAAAGAGGCTGAAAATTTACTTCATAGTGTAAATATAACAGTAAATAAAAATGCTGTTCCAAACGATCCTGAAAGTCCTTTCGTAACAAGTGGTATAAGAGTAGGAACTGCGGCATGCACAACTAAAGGATTAAAAGAAGATGATATGAAAAAATTAGCAGAAGCTATGGATTTAGTATTATCTAAAAATATTTTAGAATTAGATGAAAAAGCATTTGAAGAAAACAAGAAAAAAGCAAAAGAGATTGTAAAGAAACTAACGGAAAAATATGTATAGGAGGTAGGTTATGAAATCAATATCTTTAGATATTAAAGGAATTGCTCCCTATGTAAGTAAAGAGGAACAAGAACTACTAGAACAAAAAGCATATGAAGCTCATGATATGCTAGAAAACAAAAGTGGAATGGGCAGAAATATGTTAGGATGGCTTAAATTACCTGAAAATAGAAATGACGAAGAAATAGAGAGAATAAAAAATGCGGCAGATAGAATAAAAAAACAAGCAGATGTGTTTATTGTTGTCGGAATTGGTGGGTCATATTTAGGTGCAAAAGCTGTTATTGATTTGTTTAGTAGCCATTTTTCAAATATGGAGTCCTTAAATGATAGAAAACATCCACAGATTATATTTGCTGGAAATAATATGAGTGCAAAGTACGTAAAAGACCTAATTGAGTATATAAAAGATAAAGATGTTGCAATAAATGTGATATCTAAATCTGGTACTACTTTAGAGCCAGCTATGTCATTTAGGATACTTAGGATGTTCTTAGAAGAAAAATATGGAATAAGAGGAGCTGCACAAAGAATATATGTTACTACTGATGCAAATAAAGGTGTATTACATGACATAGCAGTTAAAAATGAATATGAAATGTTTGTAATTCCTGATAATGTTGGAGGTAGATATTCGGTACTTACTCCTGTAGGACTTCTTCCTATGGCAGTTGCAAATATTGACATAGATGATATACTAGATGGAGCATTATTTGCATCTCATGTGTTTAATCAAAGAAATATTGAGGCTAATGATTGCTACAAATATGCAATTATTCGTAATATACTATACCAAAAAGGAAAAACAATAGAACTACTTGCAAGCTATGAACCATCATTTAGGTATTTTATAGAATGGTATAAACAATTATTTGGTGAGAGTGAGGGAAAAGAGAATAAAGGAATTTTTCCAGCAGGAGTTAATTTTACAACTGACCTTCATTCAATGGGACAATTTATACAACAGGGTACAAGGAATATATTTGAAACTGTGATAAATGTGGAAATCGATAGAACATTTATAAAATTTCCAGAATATAGCCAAGACGATGACAATCTTAATTATCTATCTGGAAAAGAAATTGATCATATAAATAAACAAGCTTACCTTGGTACTCTAAAAGCTCATGTAGATGGTGGAGTACCAGTTATGGTAATAAATATGGAAGATGTATCAGAATATAATGTTGGTCAACTTATATTTTTCTTTGAAAAGGCATGTGCAATAAGTGGATATATATTGGGTGTAAATCCTTTTGATCAACCAGGTGTTGAAGCTTACAAAAAGAATATGATGAGTTTATTAAAAAAAGATTAAAGGTAAATATATAAAAGGTGGTTAAAATGAAGAAAAATGATATTATATTTTTAATCTGTGGTATTATTTTGTTAATTGGTTCAATTACGTTTGTAATATACAGAATGTTTTTTGCGGATATTTGGTCTAAAAATGCAGATAAGTTAAATAGAAATTTGTGTAAATATGAAATAAAAAAAGGTGAGAGTGTTTATGTGGGAGATATTAGAGCAGATATACCATTTGAATGGGATACACTTTATACCTTTAAACCAGATGTATCTATTGAGAAAATATATGAAGTTGTTGGATATAAATGGGACAAGATAACAAAGGCTACAAATAAAGGGATGAATCAGCTTGTATTTTTAAAAGATGGACAAGTTGTGTGCTATGTATATGGTTTTCCAAGGGCAAGAAAAGTTTTCTTTGATTTTGGTGATTATGATGGAGAGTACTTTACCTTAACTTCTAATGATGTACTTAATATGAATATGAGTATGAACAAAAAAGGAATTAGAACTTTTGAGTACGTAAATCCTGAAAAACTAGATAAAAATAGTTAGTATAAATTTTGACATATTTTATACTTAAGTATTCATAAATGCAGGTTACCTCTAGTATATTGTTTACTAGAGGTGACTTTTTTATGGTAAAATGTGCAATAGTTGGTGCTACAGGAATAGTTGGTAGGACGTTTCTTAAAGTTTTAGAAGAAAGAAATTTAAATATAGATGAATATGTTCTTTTTGCTTCAAGTAAATCTAAGGGGAAAAAAATAAAATTTATGAATAAAGAATATGAAGTGGAGGAGCTAACAGATAAATCTTTTAATAATAAAAGGTTTGATTATGCTCTGTTTTCTGCGGGTGGAGAAATAAGTAAAAAATTTTCACCTATTGCATCAAATAATGGATGTGTTGTAATTGATAATAGTAGTGCTTTTAGAATGAAAGATGATGTTCCACTTGTTGTACCTGAGGTAAATATTGATAAAGCATATAAAAATAATGGTATAATTGCAAACCCAAATTGTTCTACAATTCAGGCTGTTATACCACTTAATATATTAAATAAGTATTATAAAATAAAAAGAATTGTGTACTCTACTTATCAGGCTGTATCTGGTGCTGGATTAAATGGAATTGAAGACTTGAAAAATAATACTAAAAATAAATTTAAGTATTCAATTCGTAATAATTGCATTCCTCAGATAGACGTTTTTTTAGAAAATGATTATACTAAAGAGGAAATGAAGATGATCGAGGAAACAAGAAAAATATTGGATTTAAAAGCTTTAAATGTAACTGCTACATGTGTACGAGTGCCCATTTTAAATTGCCACGGTGAGAGTATAAATGTAGAGTTAGAAGAAGAATTTGATATCCAAGAATTAAAGCAGAATTTGTGTAGAGAAGAGATGATTGTGCTACTTGACGATCCAAAAAAAGAAATATATCCACTTCAAACATTTGTAGATGGAAAAGATGAAGTTTTTGTTGGAAGGATAAGAAGAGATTATAGTGTAAAAAGTGGAATAAATATGTGGTGTGTAGCTGATAATATTAGAAAAGGAGCTGCTACCAATGCTGTTCAAATTCTTGAAAAATTGATAGAAAAAAGACTTGGAAAATAATCCAAGTCTTTTAGAAATTTAGCTAATACATTCAGAGTTTGCTTTTAATGATCTTATTTTTGACTTTGAAAACACTTTTGAAAGGTTTGTTGATTTTATAAAATTACAACAGTTAAATGTATCAAAGTAATAGCTAGAATTTGATGTTGAATCTTCAAGTTCAATAGCAATTATATATTCAAAAGAATTAACCCCATTAATTTTTATTTGAGAAATACGATATCTCTTTATTTTTTTATGCTTAAAAATAAAAAGGTAATGAGGATATTTCTTAGTAAAAATTACGTGTGTATTCTCTTGTTTACAATTCTTTGGAATTGGTATATATCCTTCATCTTGTGCAAACCATTGAGCTTGCTCTAATGTAAGTAATACATTCTTCTGAATAGAATTGAAATAATTTTCTGTGAAAAAAATAGTCTTCATAAAATTCCTTCCTTATTAAAGTTGTGATTTACCATTGGGTAGAAACATATTATAACATAAATATAAAAAATGTCAAATTGAATGAGTTATTTTAATGAAAATACATTAGAAAATGAGGATTTTACCTTATCATATACATTCTTTTGATTTTGAAAAATTATCTCCATTTTACTATCAGGATAATACTTATCAATAATTTTGGATAAAATATTTTGTGGTGGAATATTAAAATATCTTTGCTTTTTTCTGTACAATGCTATACTTGTAATAGATATATTAAATATCATAAAAATGATTAGTATATATGACGTGACTTTAAATTGAAGTTTAGGATAACAAAGTATAAATTTTTTTATATACGGTATAAAAAATTTACATGAAATTATACCAAGAATTCCCCAGCCAAGTGAGTATAGAAGGGTTATTCTCCCATTAATATTTAAAGAAGTAAATGAATAATCCCATGATAATACACCAAATAAATATTCTTGCATAAAAGAGTATAAATATTCTACTATACTACCAAATAAAGTTGTAAGTATAAATATCATTGTCAAACTTTTATATCTGTTAGAAATATATAAAAATACAATCCCACCTATTCCATATACAGGCATAAAAGGTCCAAATAAAAGCTCTTGTTTATTTATTACATGACCAAATTGAAAATAACTTAAAATACTTTCGTATATAAATCCAAATATTGAACCGATAAAAAATATCCAAAAGTATGTATAAAAATTAAATTTGTTTATTTTTTTTTCTTCCATAAGATAATCACCAAATAAAAATTTATATTATTTATTTTTTGTAAATAAGTTTATTTTATTCAAATATCAAAGTAGAATAAATGAATAAGAAAAAAAAGAGGGAATATAATAATAGTAGGTGATCATGTATGGATAAGAAAAAAATATGGTATTTAGTAATTAGTATATTAATTCCACTATTTATTGGCTTTTTAGGAAGTTTACTTGGCGGTTCAATGTCACTTTTTGACAACATAGAAAAGCCATGGTTTGCACCTCCTGCAATATTGTTTCCAATAGCATGGGGAATTTTGTATATACTTATGGGAGTTTCATCTTATTTGGTATATACAAGTGATAGTGAGTATAAAAAAACAGGTTTAATATTTTACGCTATACAATTAATAGTAAATGCACTTTGGACTATGATTTTCTTTAGATTTGAAAACTTTTTATTTGCATTTGTTTGGTTACTATTATTACTTTTAATTGTCTTAGCTATGATGTACTATTTTTATAAATCAAATAAAGTGGCATTTTATTTACAAATACCATATGTGTTATGGCTTATATTTGCAAGCATTTTAAACTATTCAATTTATACATTAAATTAATAATTGTTTTGGAGTATAAATAAAGAAGACGGCTTTTG
>USJA01000065.1 GCA_900554875.1 uncultured Clostridium sp.
TAACTGGTCCTACTGGGGTAACTGGACCTACTGGAGTGACTGGTCCTACTGGAGTAACTGGTCCTACTGGGGTAACTGGACCTACTGGAGTGACTGGTCCTACTGGAGTGACTGGGCCTACTGGAGTAACTGGGCCTACTGGAGTAACTGGGCCTACTGGAGTAACTGGTCCTACTGGAGTAACTGGTCCTACAGGAGTAACTGGGCCTACAGGAGTAACTGGGCCTACCGGAGTGACTGGTCCTACTGGAGTGACTGGACCTACTGGGCCTACCGGACCTACTGGACCTACCGGACCTACTGGACCTACTGGACCTACTGGTTCTGATGGAACAAGTGTAAGAGTACTTGGGTCATATGATAGTTATGCTAATCTTATAGCAGAGCATCCAAATGGAACTGTTAATGATTCATATTTAGTTAATGGAAATATATATGTATGGTCTGACAATGAAAATAAATGGATCGATGCTGGAAATATACAAGGCCCCCAAGGACCTCAAGGGCCTCAAGGATTACAGGGACCTCAAGGTGAAAAGGGTGAGAAAGGTGACCAAGGAATCAATTATATAAGGTCTGCGTATCTTGTAACATTTAATAACGGTTCATCTTATGATGGTATTGCTGTTCAATCAGATGACAGAATTCCAATTGATAGATCAGAACTTGATGTTTCAAATATAGTAACACTTGATACTTCTGAGGAAACTATCAAATTTAATCAAATTGGATATTATAAAATTAGTATTAACATAACAGCAAGAAAACTTCCAGCTAGTGAAGATTTCGATCCAGATGATGACTTTATTACAATTGGATTTAGAAAAATAAACACAGATAATATATATATTGGTGCAAGCAAATGGGCATACGACGAAGAATATATTAATCTTTTCGCACATGGAATTGTTGCCATAGAAAGTACTGAAAATCTTTATGAATTAGTAAACTTAAGTCCACAAACAATATTTTTAAATACACCAGATTTAAGAAATATTCAATCAAGTTCATATTTTACAAACTCTTTAGTAAGCATTGTTATTGAATATTTAGGAACTCAGATATAATTTTTACTTAGAAAAAATATGGTATAGAAATTTTCTATACCATATTTTTTTATAAAATTAATTCTCTTGTCTTTTGGCTATCTCTCTTGCAACAAGTATGCCACTTGCTCCAGCTTGTGAAAGTCCCCGAGTAACTCCAGCTCCATCTCCTATTGCAAAAAAGTTCTTATACTTCGTTTCAAGATGTGGGCTTAATTCAGGTTTAGCACTATAAAATTTCACTTCAACTCCATATAATAGAGTATCTGCATTTGCCGTACCAGGAGCTAACTTATCAAGTGCGTATATCATTTCAATAATATTGTCTAAATGTCTTTTTGGCAGCACCAAACTTAAATCTCCAGGCTCTGCTAAAAGTGTCGGTTTAGTGAAACTTTGACTTAACCTATGATGAGTAGTTCTCTTACATTCAATTAAATCCCCGAATCTTTGAACAAGTACACCATTTCCAAGCAAATTAGAAAATGAAGCTATACTTTTTCCATACTGGTATGGATTATTAAATGGTTCGGTAAACCTATTACTTACTAAAAGTGCAAAGTTTGTATTACCACTTCTTAATTTTTCATCAGCATAACTATGTCCATTAACTGTTATAAGGCCATCTACGTTCTCAGCAACAACATATCCATATGGATTCATACAAAATGTACGAACTATATCTCCATATTTTTTTGTTCTATACTTGAGCTTTGCCTCATAAATATTCTTGGTTATATCTTCGAATATTTCAGCTGGAAGTTCAACCCTCACTCCTATATCTACTTGATTGTTTATTAATGGTATACTATTTTTTTTACACTGATTAGAAAACCACTCAGCACCAGATCTACCAGGTGCAGCAATTAGGTACTTACTCTCCAAGTTTTCGCCCTTTTCAAGTATTAAACAGTACCCATCTTTTTGTATGTTAATTTCCTCTACCTTAGTATTACACATAATATCAAGATTACTACACGAACCTGTCTTATTACTTAAATATGTGTATATTTTTTTTAATATTTTTAGGTTATTTTCTGTACCTAAATGTTTTACAGTAGCGTGCAATAAGTGAAGATCATGTTGTAGAGCCCTCTTTTCTATTTCTTTAGCCTCAGAAGTATCTGTCGAAAAAGTTTCATTAGTTGCCCCATATAATACGTTGATACCATCAACGTAATTAATGAGATCTAAAACCTCTTCATTAGAAATGTATTCATTTAACCAACCACCAAATTCAGTTGTTTTATTATATTTTCCATCAGAAAAGTTTCCAGCTCCACCGAATCCATTCATTATACTACAATGAGGAGTACAATTCAGACAATTTGTATTCCTTGAAATCATTGGACATACCCGGTTATCAATTGAATTTCCCTGTTCAATAAGTGCGATACTTAAATTTGTTTTTTTAGATAATTCGTATGCAGCCATATATCCAGAAATTCCAGCACCAATTATTGCTACATCAAATTTTTTCATAAAAATTCCTCCTTTTAAAATTTTAAGATGGTGTAAATAATTACACCATCTCATTAGTTTTTAGTTTTTTTTATGCCTATGTCTGGCCATACTTTCTCTTTTTACAAAAGATTTATGACAATCATGTTCAAATTGATGTAAAAGTTCCTTAGCCTGAGGTAGTTTACCTTTTTCAACATAAATTTCAATCTCATCATTTTCGATGTTATTGAACCAATACGCTGAGCCGCCATTATTTGCCTTAATATACTTACAAATGGCTTTAGCCTTATCTAAACATATAGGTTTAATGGTTCTTAGCAAGGTAATTTCCTTATTTACTTCTAGTATTTCGTACTCGTTTTTCTGGTAATTTGTCATATTAATTATTCCTCCACACAAAATTAATTATAAATATTGATAAAATATATCCTATGCTCAACAATTATATCATCATTCATTTAAAATGTCAACGTATATATATATAAAATTTTACATAAACTAAATACATTATTGAATATTTTCATTTTATATGGTAAAATATTTTTTATTTGGAGGATACTCTTATGAAAAAAATAACAAACAACAAAAATACAAAATTTGCACATGGCCATGGATTTTACAAGCTATTTTGGATATTTTTTATTGGTTGTATTGCAGGTGTTATAGTTGAAACTTTATGGTGTTTATGTACAACACATCATTTTGAAAGTAGAACAGCACTTGTAATAGGTCCTTTTAACCCTATATATGGTTGTGGTGCTGTACTTATGACTGTAGTATATATTTTGCTTAAAAACAAAAATAATTTTATAATATTCATCTCCTGCTCTATAATAGGTGGATTGTTTGAATCTTTATGTAGCTACATACAAGAAATGCTTTTTGGAACAGTATCTTGGTATTATGAATCAGATTCATTAGGCATAATGGGACAAAGAACTAGTATTGTATATTGCCTTTTTTGGGGTCTTTTAGGAATACTATGGATTAGATATATGTACCCTATTCTTGAAAAATATATAGAAAAAATACCATTTAAAACAGGAATTGTTTTAACATGGATTTTATCAATTTTTTTGGTATTTGATATAATTCTTTCCTCTGCGGCAGTATATAGACAAAAGGAAAGAAGAAATAATATACCTGCAAATAATCAAATAAGAGTATACCTAGATGATAGATATAACGACGAAATTTTAAAAAAGATTTATCCAAATATGACAATCAGAAAATAGTACATAATTATATATGGGGTATGCATATAATTTCATACCCCATATTTTTATTTTGTTTTAAATATTCTAATTGAATTAAATATAGCAAGCAATGATACCCCAACATCTGCAAATATAGCTTCCCACATTGTTGAAATTCCAATTGCACTAAGTAATAATACTGCAACTTTTACACTAAGAGCGAATACAATATTTTGTACAACAACTGATTTGGTTTTTCTTGCAATTTTTAAACATTTTATTATTTTATGTGGTTCATCAGTCATTAAAACAACATCGGATGTATCAATTGCAATATCTGATCCATTTCCCATTGATATTCCAACATCGGCACTTGCAAGAACAGGTGAATCATTTATACCATCACCAACAAATACAACTTTTCCCTTTGAATTTTCTTTTAGTTTTTCAACAATCTCTACTTTATTTTGAGGTAGCAACTCTGAATAAACTTCATTAAACTTTATTTTCTTTGCTACATCATCTGCAACATTTTTCTTATCTCCTGTAAGGAGTACTGTATTTTTTATTCCACTTTTTCTTCTCAAATTATCAGAAAGATCTAATACATTTTCTTTTAATTCATCAGAAAGAATTACATTTCCTACATAATTGTTATCTACGGCTAAATATACAACTGTTCCAACATCATCCTCAATATCAACCTTAATATTTTTATCATCCATCAAACTTTTATTTCCAACTAAAACCTCTTTATCATCTATTAAAGCCCTTATACCATGACCTGCAATCTCTGAGTGTTCTTTAATTCTTTCTTTATCGACTTCTCTTCCATATGAATTTATAATAGATTTGGCAATATAATGATTTGAAAATGATTCACATAATGCTAAATATTCAAGCATTTTTTCAACACTTATATTACTTTTATTGTTTATTTTTGTAATTTTAAATACACCTTTTGTAAGGGTTCCTGTCTTATCAAAAGCAATAGTATCAACATTTGACAATGCGTCTAAATAGTTACTACCTTTTATTAATATTCCATTTTTACTACAAATTCCCATTCCCACAAAAAATCCAAGAGGGACTGAAATTACTAGAGCACATGGACATGATACAACTAAAAATATTAACGCTCTATTTAATGAGTCTGCAAAACTTATTCCAAATATTGATGGAAAAGACATTGCAATTAGTATTGCAATTACGATTACTGTTGGTGTATATATTTTTGAAAATTTTGTTATAAAATTCTCTGTTTTTGATTTTGATTCTCTCGCATTTTCAATTAAATCTAAAATCTTAGATGCCGTAGAATCTTCAAAAGCTTTTGTAACCTTTACTTCTATAACATCTCCTAAGTTAATCATTCCAGATAAGACCTCATCATTTTCACCAACGTTTTTAGGAATACTTTCTCCTGTTAAACTTGATGTATCAAGCCTAGAACTTCCTTTTGTAATAATTCCATCTGTAGGTATTTTTTCCCCATTTTTTACGACAACAATATCATCAATTTTTAAAGTCTCAGGATCAACTTTTTCTACTTTTCCAAGTTTAATAACATTAGCATATTTTGCTCTAATATCAATTGCTTCCTTTATTTTCTCTTTTGAGGTATCCACAGCTTTATCCTGTAAATACTCCCCTATCTTATATAACAAAAGTACAGCAATTCCTTCAATATACTCACCTATACATAATGCCCCAATTGTAGCAATTGTCATAAGTAAATTTTCATCAAACATATCTTTCTTAAATAAATGCTTAATAGCTTTTTTAAATATATCAAATCCAATTAAAGCATAACTTACAATATACATTCCAATTTTTAAATTAAATTTTATATCTGGAATAAAGTACGCCATTAAAAAAACAATTATTCCAATAACATCTAAAAATATTAAATTAATTTCTTTGTTTATTTTTCCTTTTTCCATAACCTAACCCCTTTCTTCTACATGGTCTACACCAACGTCAAGTATCCTTTTAACATGCTCGTCGTCAAGTGAATAGTATACTTCCTTACCATCTTTTCTTGCTTTTATAAGTCTTGCACCCTTCAATATACTAAGCTGATGTGATATTGCAGATTGTGTCATTTCTAAAGTTTTTGCTATTTCTTGAACACATATCTCTTTATCTAGCATAGTATACATGATTTTAATCCTAGTAGAATCTCCAAATATTTTAAAGGTCCTTGCTAGATTCTCTATTGTTTTTTTACTTTCCATTTTTCACCTCTGAATATATGAATATTTACTCATATATTCATATATTATCACTAATATGTTAATTTGTCAATAATTATTCCATAATAGAAAAAAAT
>USJA01000066.1 GCA_900554875.1 uncultured Clostridium sp.
TATAACTTTGATAAACATTTAGATTATTTTAAAATATATAATGAAAAATATAAAAATAATTTGGATATTGTATATATAGAGATAAATGATTATATAAAAAATAAAGAAAATGTAATTTCAATGTTCAATAAAAAATCAAAAATATATCTTGTTCTTCCAAATGTAGGAGGCAAAAATACAGATAATTACATATTTAATAAATTACAAAAAGATATGAAAAATATAGACGGACTTGTAATTGGAAATATTGGATATATAGAACTTGCTTTGAAATTTAGGGAAAAATATGGCATAAGTTTGATTGCTGATTATTCACTTAATATAATTAATAGATATAGTGCTATATTCTATTATGAAAATGGATTTGATGTTATAACGCCATCAGTTGAAATGAAAGATGAAGGTATGGATCAATTGAGCAAGTATGTAAATATAGAAGTAGTAAGCAATTACAAAACACTTATGACGTCAAGGTATTGTATACTTGGCTCGTATATAGATGATAGAAAAAAAGATTGTAAATGCTCTATGCCATGTCTTAAGCAAAAATACTATCTTGTAGATAGTCATAATCTAAGGTATAACATATTATGTAACAATTTAGATTGTATAATGAAACTTGTATCAAAATCAAAACTAAGAGTAGATTCAAATCATAGAAATAGACATACGATTATATAAAAGGTAAAACTGCTACAAATAAAATGTAGCAGTTATTTTTTATTTATTAACATACTATCAATTATTCCATATATTGCTGCAGCAATAATGCTACTAGTAATTGAAATATAATATCCATCCACAATAAACTGAGTTACATATATTATAATTGCTGCACTTGTAAAGCCAACTAATCCTCGACCAAGAGGGATGTCATGAATTCCCGTTATGATTGACATTATATAATCTAGTAATATTATTACTATTGCACTTACAATAAGTATCGGAAAAGATGAAAGATTAAAGTTTGGAGTAAAAAATACAGTAACGGCAAATATAGATATTGATGTTAAAAGTCTAATTAGCATTTGTGATATTCTAAATGTATTAAAACCATTTTTGTAGTTTTCAATTTCTTCCATTTTTTTACCTCCCAAATTATACAAATATTATTTGTATAAAAAAATTTTTTATGCAAAAAATAAATTTAGGTGATTTAAATGTTAATTGTATTTTTGAGGGCTTTAATTTTATATGCCGTTGTATTTATTGTAATTAGGCTTATGGGAAAAAAAGAATTATCTAAGGTTCAGCCATTTGAGCTTGCAATAATAATTTTAATATCTGATCTTGCTTCATCTCCAATGTCATCCCGAGGTGTATCTATATTTGATGGAATTGTACCAATTATAACATTACTTGTTGCATATTTGATATTTACTCTTCTTGCACATTCGAGTAATAAAGTAGAGGATTTTGTATGTGGAAAAATTGTTCCAATTATTCGTGATGGAAAAATAATAGAGGAAAATTTAAATAAACATAAATATACTATTGAAGATTTAATGTCACAGTTAAGAGAACATGATGTATTCAAAATACAAGATGTAAAATTTGCAATGATCGAAAATAATGGTAATTTAAGTGTTATTAAAAATTCTGATGAATTTAATGCAATTCCTTTAAACGTTATAGAAGATGGAAATTATGCTAAAGAAAATTTGGAAATGCTTAAAATGAAAGAAAAAGATGTTGATAAACTATTAAAGAAAAATAAAATTAAAATTGAGGATGTTCTTGTAGCTACAATGGATGAAGATTCTAATTTTATATATCAGCTTAAAAATGAGGTGAAGAAAAAATGAAACAATGGATAATTTTAATTGTATGCGTAATTTTACTTCTTTTAACTGGAATGTGGCAAATATGTTATTTAGAAAAAACAGCTAGATATACATTATCTGATATAGAATATGTAAAAAATTCTGCTATAAATGAAAATTTTGACATGGCTAAAGAGGGAATAGAAAATGTTGAAAAAACTTGGAATAGTGTTAAAACAGTTTGGCATATGTTTGTAGACAGCAATGAGGTAGATAAGGTTGAAGAACATATAACGCAAATTAAGTCATATATTGATGAAGAAGATAAGGAAGAGGTTATAGTTAATGCAAATGAATTAAATAGAGTTTTAAATTATATTGTAAAAAAACAGCAAGTAAAAATTGGAAATATATTATAATATTAAAAACTCCGAAAATTATTTTTTCGGAGTTCTTTTTAATAAATTATTTAATTTTTCATAATTATTAATATTAATATCTCCAAGAGGAAGTCTACACTTTCCAACATTATATTCCATAATGTTCATAGCACTTTTAATCGGAACGGGATTTACCTCACAAAATAATAAATTCATAAGATTTAAATTATTAAAATGAATTTTTTTCGCTTCTTTAAAATTGTTATTCAAGCAAAATTTACATAAGTTATGCATTTGGCTAGGATATATATTGGCAATTACAGAAATAACGCCCTTTCCTCCAAGACTTAGAATTGGTAACGTCAAATCATCGTTTCCAGAATATATGTAAAAATCATTAGGAAGTTGTAATAATTCTTTAGATACTCTTGATAAATCAGAGCAGGCTTCTTTTAGTGCACAAATATTTTTCAATTTTGATAATTTAATTAGAACATCTATATTTATATTAACGCATGTACGAGATGGTACATTGTATAGAATTATAGGAATATTTACATTGTCATTTATCTCTTTATAATGTAAATATATTCCATCATCTGTGCATTTGTTATAATATGGAGTTACAACTAGAAGGCCATCAGCACCAAGTTCCTGGGCAATTACGGACTTCTTTACAGCAACACTAGTATTATTTGAACCACTCCCTACAATAACAGGAATTTTTTTATTTACTTCTTTTACAGTAAAACTTACAATTTCTTTAAACTCATCAATAGATAGAGTAGCTGACTCACCTGTTGTTCCACATAATATAATTGCATCAGTATTATTTTCTAAATGAAAATGTATTAACTCTTTAAGTTTATCATAATTAATACTTAAATCTTCATTAAATGGTGTAACTAGAGCTACACCTGAACCTTCAAATAACATATAATTACCACCTTTTTTATATTTTATTATATTAAATTATATTAAAATATATTAAAAAAATTCCGGAAATAAATCCGGAACTAACGTATATTTTCAAGTATTACATTTTCAATAATATCTAAGTTTAGTTTATTTGAACTTGAGAAAGGAATAATATTTTCTTTAGCAAATAATACTTTAGTTATAACTTGCATATTTTCTTTTTGTTTTGTTGTACCAATTTTATCTGCTTTTGTAGCAATTATAGTAAAGGGGATATTCTTGCTTGTTAACCAATCATACATTATTCTATCATTTTCAGTAGGTTTATGGCGAATGTCTACAAGAAATAGTATGTGTGAAATATTTTCATTTTTTTCAATATAGTGGTTAATTAATTTTGATGTGTTTAACTTTTCTACCTTAGTCATGTTTGAATATCCATATCCAGGTAAATCTACGATATAAAATTCATTATTTACATCATAATAATTAATAGATTTTGTTTTTCCAGGAGTATTGCCAACCTTTGCTAAATGTTTTTGATTTGCTAAACTATTTATAAATGATGATTTGCCAACGTTTGATTTGCCAACAAGAACAATTTGTTTTTTTTCTGTTTCTAAAAGTTGTGCTATATTAAAAGCAGATGTTTTAAATTTCATATTTTTTAACATTATTTTTTCCTCTTTATTTCAATTTTTTCTTTACCACCCATATACTTTCTTAAAACTTCAGGAATTGTAACAGAACCATCTTCATTATAGTTATTTTCAACTAAAGCAATTAACATACGAGGTGGGGCAACAACAGTATTATTAAGTGTATGTGCATAGTAGTTTTTCTCTTCACCTTTTATTTTAATACCAAGACGTCTACTTTGAGCATCTGTAAGATTTGAACAACTACCTACTTCAAAATATTTCTTTTGTCTTGGACTCCATGCCTCAACATCAACACTTTTTGCTTTAAGGTCTGCTAAGTCACCACTGCAACATTCAAGTGTACGAACAGGAATATCCATACTTCTAAATAATTCAACAGTATATGACCACATTTTGTCATACCATTTGTAACTATCTTCAGGTTCACATACAACAATCATTTCTTGCTTTTCAAATTGATGAATTCTGTATACACCACGCTCTTCAATACCATGTGCACCTTTTTCTTTTCTAAAACATGGGGAATATGATGTCATAGTATATGGAAGGTTTTCCTTTTTTAGAGTTTGCCCTTTAAATTTACCAATCATAGAGTGCTCGCTTGTACCAATTAAATACAAATCTTCACCCTCAATTTTGTACATCATTGCATCCATTTCTTCAAAACTCATAACACCGTCTACAACATCACTACGTATCATGTATGGAGGAATACAATATGTAAATCCTTTATCAATCATGAAATCTCTAGCATAAGATAAAACAGCAGAATGTAGTCTTGCTATATCACCCATTAAGTAATAAAAGCCATTTCCAGCAACTCTTCTTGCTGAATCAAGATCAAGACCATTCAAAGCTTCCATAATTTCAGCATGATAAGGAATTTCATAATCTGGTATTACAGGCTCACCATATTTTTTTACTTCAACATTTTTAGAATCATCTTCACCTATAGGGACAGACTCATGCATAATATTTGGAATTTTATACATAATTTCTTTAATTTTATTTTGCATATCTTTATCTAATTTTTCATTATTTTCAAGCTCAATATTTACAGAAGATACTTCTTCTTTTATTTTCATAGCTTCATCTTTATTTCCTGATTTCATTAGACTACCAATTTTAGCACTTAATGTTTTTCTTTTATTTCTAAGTTCATCACCTTTTTTCATTATTTCTCTATGTTCTTTATCCGAAGAAATAACTTCATCAACTAGAGGTAGTTTTTTATCTTGAAATTTCTTTTTTATATTTTCCTTTACAATATCTGGATTTTCTCTTAAAAATTTTATATCTATCATACAGTTTCACTCCTAACAATTTCTATCTAATTATATTACATATGTAGCATAATTTCAAGTTTTTTAGACTTTAGCTAATTTATTTTTTACAATAACAAGAAAAAAGCACCAAAATTGGCACTTTTTATTTAAATATATGTTTAAATAATTTTAATTTATTCCTCTTTAGTCATCATCTCAAGTAATGTAGTGTATATTTTTTCAGAATTGTTTGCCCAATTTTTAGAGATGTTTTTAGCTTGCTCTTTATCACCAGCATACATTGTTATGTTTATAAGTTCATCATTTCCATCTTTAATATAACAAGATACTTTAAATTCACCATCTTTAATAGGAATAATATTAGTATCAATTGCATATTCTGTTTTAACTTCTACCATATTTTTGTTTACCATTTTTTTT
The DNA here is from genome assembly GCA_900554875.1 of uncultured Clostridium sp. Taxonomy (GTDB): domain Bacteria; phylum Bacillota; class Clostridia; order TANB77; family CAG-465; genus CAG-465. The sequence goes on from USJA01000066.1 coordinate 5,430, forward strand.
AAGTTGTATAAGTTAACACCAGGTATCAATTCAAGAAGTTCTCTTAGTGTAATAACTCCCTCTTTAGTAGGAGAGTATAATACATTATTTTCTTCATGTATTTCTTTTATATATCCATTTGATTTTAGGTCTTCAAGATAAATACAAATATCAAAATATGTTATATCTTCAAATTCTTCACAAAATTTAGCAATTTGATCTGTTGTAAGTGGCATACTAGAGTTATCAAGTATGTATAAAATTACAATTTTGTTATCAAATAATTCTAATTTGTTTGACAATTTAATCACCTTTTTTCTATATTTTGTACTTTACAAAATTACATATATATGATATCATACTTTTGTTAAAAAATAAAGAGGATTAAGGCAATTTATTTAATTTTATGTATACAAAATATGTCGAATTTAGTTGTTAAATATAAAGGTGGTTGATTTTTAATGTGTAAACTTGCAAAAAAATGCATAATAGCAATTGATGGTGGATCTGGAGTTGGCAAAACAACAGTATCAAAAGCTTTAAGTAAGAAACTAGGAATTATATATATTGATACAGGAGCAATGTATAGGGCAACAGGCCTATATTTTTTAAA
>USJA01000067.1 GCA_900554875.1 uncultured Clostridium sp.
TGTTACTTTATCTATTTTGTTATGTATTCTTAAATATTTTTCTAAATATAAATCTTACAAAAGGTCCTGCATAGAATATTTGAAAGCATAATGCCATAGGAAAGCTTATTACTACAGCTTGTAAAAAGTGGGATATTATATTACTAAAATTATCAAAATTAAATAATATACTTCCAATTAAACTCATTGCTGGACACATTAAGCAAACTATTATTGAAGACATTATTACAGTTATAAATATTGGTTTTGTATCTTCAGGAGATACAAGTTTGAATGTTATTTTTTTCGCTAGTTTGCCTATAATAAAAAACTCAAGTAAAAAAGCAATTGTTGCCATAAGTGGTAATTCTTTTAGGGCAAAAAGAAATATATTATTGTTTAATCCTCCCATATTTATTGAAATGTTATAGCAAACCATTGCATATACCATTATAACAACCATAATAATGGTGTAAATAAAATCTTGAAACCTTGTTTTTGGCATAAAAAAAACTCCTTTCTTAAAAATAATAAGCATATATAAAATGTGTTGTTCGTTATCATTATTTTTAATAATGTGGCGTTTCCAATAAAAACCTAATATATAGCTTTTCATATTATATCATAAAAATTCAATTTAAGTAATAGTTAAAGTACAAAAATCGTTTTATTTTATCATTTATCGCTAAAATTCGACAAATATTTAAGAACGTTAGTGATAGTATATAAATAGGTGATTTTATGTATAGGAAATTTAAAATTGTATTATGTTTTTTTATGACTATTATATTAATTTTTTCATAATGTACTGCACATTCTGGAAGAACTGATAGATATGGAGGGCATAAGGATAATAAAAATGTAAGTGGGTTAGGAAGTTATCACTATCATTGTGGAGGTTATCCGGCACATTTACATGAAAATGGAGTATGTCCATATACAAACAGTACTTCTAATGTTAAAAATAATTCACAAAATAGTTCTAGATCTGTAAATACAACTAATAGTTATACTACAAATAAACCGGTACAAGAACCAGTAAATATTCCAGTAGAGAGTATTAAATTAAATCAAAGTTCAATAACTGTTGAATTAGGTAGCCAAATAAAACCAGAATTTACTATTAATCCAAGTAATGCAACTGATAAAACTGTAAAATATTCTACTAATAATTCTGATGTTATAGTTATAAATGAAGATGGAAGTATAAAAGCAAATAAAGTTGGAAAAGCAGATTATACTGTATCATCAAATAATGGAAAAACAGCAACACTTAATGTGAAGGTTGAATGTTATCCTGAAAGTATAAAAATAATAAACATTGATGCTAAAGAATATAAAGTTGGTGATGTTATAGAATTAAAAACTGAAATTATACCTAGTAATTCAACTAGATCTATTACGTGGAGTAGTAGTGATGAAAAAGTAGCTACTGTATCCGTAACAGGTAAGGTAACTTTCTATTCAAAGGGGACGGTTAAAATATCCATAAATGATATTAGAGGTAAAGGCGATAGTGTAGAGTTTAATGTTGTAGGAAAAAAGAATGGAAATAAAATTGAAAATAATAATGAAAAAAATACTTTTAAAGGATGGATAATCTTTTGGGTAATTATGATTGGAATTGGAGCAGTGATTCCATTGGTATTACGTATTGTACAGAAGAAAAAACTATATAAGTAACTAATAAAAGTTTTTATTAAGCTTGACATAATTTTGAAAATAATATATAATATTTATGTAGAGTAAATTATATACACTCTCGAAAAATTTCGGGAGAGGTCAGCTCCTGAATTTTTTAACAATAAAATTTATAGGAGGACTTATTGATGGAAAAAATGTTTTTTAGTATTCATGGAAATGTAGATTCTCAAGTATACGAAGAATTTTTTAGCTTTGTAGAACGAGTAATTAAAAATAAAGCAAAAGAAATCGTAATTATTATTAATTCAAATGGCGGTGAAATTACATACGGACTTGCAATATATGATTTACTTATGGCATTAGATATTGAAATAACAACAATTGCAGTTGGAAAGTGTCGTAGTATTGCAACTGTGATTTTTGCGGCAGGAAAAAAGAGATTTATAACAAAAAATTGCTATTTTCTTATTCATGGCATTTCTGTTAATATTGAGAAGGAAAGATTAAATGCTAGAGCTGCGAGGGAACTTTTGGAAAGTATCGACGAAGACAATAAAAGGATACTTCAATGTTACTTCAACACTCCTGAATTTAACACTAATCGCATGTTTTTTAAAGAATTATTTAATTCAGGAAATGATTTGGAGTATACTCCCGAAGAAGTTGTAGAATTAGGCTTTGCAACAGATATTTTGAATGCCATTAATGATGTTGTAAATATAAATTGAGTTGCAAAAAAATATTTTTTATTCCCGAGAATTTTCTCGGGAATTTTCCGTTCTTTTTCATTTTAACAAAGTATTTCTCATTTCTTTCATATAATAATTTCTTAAAGTCTAAAAATACTTGACATAAAAATAAAAAAGTCGTATAATGTAAATAGAGGAGTTTAATGTTTAGAGTACCATTGGAATCTAATAAATAAGATAATTGGTTTTTTAGGAGAAAGCTAGTATATTATTTTCCACCTTTACTTTACACATTTGGCTTTTTAAATTTTTTTTAGGAGGATATTGATATTAATGAAAGTAGTAACATTAAAATGGTTGATTGCTAAGGCAGAAGAAGGTAAAACACGGGCTGAAATTATTGAAGAGCTCGGAATAACTGAAAAAGAATATAAACATATTATTTCAGGCTTTTCGAGGAATAGAATAGAAAAGTTGAGGAGAATTTTAATAGGAAATGCCTTACGTAAGGGTAGTGATTCAATAACAGATCGTGAAAGCAATTCTGAAACTCAAGATGAAGTGACAAATCTGTTTGACACTTCATACATAATTTCTGGAATTTGTGAGTTCCAAAAGTTGGAAGGAATTATTCTTCCCGAGGTTCTGGAACAATTAATTTTCCAGGAAAAGGTTAAAAAAAATAAAAGGGCAATCAAATTTTTCCATGTGTTAGTGGAATCTACTAACAAAATTAAGTTGGAAAAGTGTAAGTATAGTAGCCCAACTAAAGTTCCGGAGTATGAAGATGTTGCAGATTTTGCTCTGCTGGATTATGCAATGTCACATAATAAATGTAAAATTTATACCTGTGACAAAATTTTGGCAGTCAGATGTATTCAGAACGGAATTGAATTCCAATTTGAAAATATTGATGAGGAGGATAAAGTTACTAAAAATTTAACAGACGAAGTTCCTGAAGTTGAAATTGTTAAAATTGGCAAAAGAGAAAGGGGGGTCAAATTAAAAGACAAACAGTTAGTTTATGATAAACTATTCAGAATAGTGCAACCCAATAACAGGGGAGTAATTCCAGTGAAAGAAGGTTGCATGATCCTTACAGGTAACAAGTTCTTTAAATTCGACCAAAATTATAATTTGGAAGAGATAAAGAAAAATAGAACTTAAAATTTAATAAGGTGTCTCAAGATAAATTCTTGGGATACCTTTTTTCTAACGTTTATTTTTTTAAATCCAATTGATTTTTTAGACTAATTATTATATAATAAACACAAAAAGAGGTAAACATGAAAAAGTTAATAATTACAGAAAAGCCGTCTGTAGCAATGGAATTTGCAAAGGCGTTAAAAATAAATGCTAAAAGGATGAACGGGTATCTTGAATCTGAAACTTGGGTTATAACTTGGTGCGTTGGACATTTGGTTACCATGAGTTATCCAGAAGTATATGATGAAAATTTAAGAAAGTGGAAGTTAAGTACATTACCTTTTATTCCAAAAGAATGGAAGTATGAAATAATCTCTGCTGTAAAAAAACAATTTGAAATAGTACAAAAGCTTTTACAAAGGGATGATGTTGAAGTTATATACAACGCAGGTGACTCAGGAAGGGAAGGAGAGTATATTCAGCGTTTAGTTTTTATGATGGCAAATCCTAATCCAAAAGCAGAGATGAAAAGAGTATGGATTGATTCACAAACACAGGAAGAAATACAAAGAGGGATTAAAGAGGCAAAGGATATTTCTGAGTATGATAGTTTATCTGATAGTGCATATCTAAGGGCAAAGGAAGATTATTTAATAGGAATAAATTTCTCTAGACTTTTATCTTTAATTTATGGAAAGAGTTTAGCTAAATCTTTAAATGAAGATAGGACAGTCATTTCTATAGGAAGAGTAATGACATGTGTGCTTGGAATGATAGTATCAAGAGAAAGGGAAATACGAAACTTTAAAAAGCAGAGTTTTTACAAGATAATTGGTAAATTTGGAAATGATGATAGTAATTTTGAAGCACAGTGGCAAGCAACAGAAGGGTCTAAGGTATATAATTTACCAATTTTATATAATGAGACAGGATTTAAAAAGGAAGGCAATGCCAAGGAGCATATTGAATACATGAAAAATATATCCGATTTTGCAACTATAAAAGAAATTACTAAGAAAAAAACTAAAGAAAATCCACCGCTTTTGTTTAACCTTGCAGAAATTCAAAATACATGTTCAAAGAAATTTAAAATATCACCAGATGAAACATTAAATATAATTCAAGAACTATATGAAAAAAAATTAGTTACATATCCTAGAACTGATGCAAGAGTCTTATCAACTGGTGTAGCAAAAGAAATTTCTAAAAATTTAAATGGACTATACAAATCTAATATAGATGATGGTATAAAGAAGTACATAGTAAAAATGATAGAAGAGAAATATAAAACAAATTTGCTTAAAACAAAGTATGTTAACGATAAAAAAATAACAGATCACTATGCTATAATTCCTACCGGACAGGGGTTTGAAAATTATGATAAATTAGAACAATTAAAAAAAGACGTTTATCATATAATTGTGAAACGTTTCTTAAGTATTTTCTATCCGGCAGCGGAATACAATAGAATATCTGTAAAATTAAATATAGGAAATGAAGAATTTAATGCAAGTGGTAAAATATGTATAAATCAAGGTTATCTTGAGGTTGTAAAAGATGATGGGAAAGAAGAAAAAGAGGATAAAATTGAAAAAGACAACAATTTAGATATACTTAATTCATTAAAAAAAGGTGGAACAGTAAAGATTGTTAAGTTAAATACTAAAGAGGGAGAAACTTCACCTCCGAGTAGATATTCTTCAGGTACAATAATCCTTGCAATGGAAAATGCAGGCAAATTAATTGAAGATGAAGAACTAAGAGAACAAATAAAAGGAAGTGGAATTGGTACTAGTGCAACTAGAGCTGAGATTATAAAAAAACTGGATAGAATAGGATATATAAATATAAATAACAAAACTCAAATACTTACTCCTACAAATAAGGGAGAAAAAATATATGATATTGTAGGTAAGTCAATACCGGATATGTTAAACCCAAAACTTACAGCAAGTTGGGAAAAGGGGCTTACAATGGTTGCTCAAAAGGAAATTCCTAAAGAAGATTTTATGAATAAGTTAGAGAATTATATAAACACTAGAGTTGTTAAATTAAAAAAAGCAAGAGATGAATATTTGTATGGTTATTACTAAAAATACATATATTTGTATATTTAAGGTTAAAATAGTTATATCAAAAAAATTGATATGACTATTTTTTTTGGGAGAGAACTATGAAGTATGTAAAAATATCTAAAAATTCAAGTAGGTATGTTTCTATAATATATTTGTTTATTGCAATACTTTTAAATATTTTTCTTTTGGTACTTACAATATTAAGTGATATATTTTTAAATGGAAAATATACATTAACACTAAATTTTGTGTTTTTAACTATAAATATCTGTATCTATATATGGGCGTTTTTAATTTCTACTATAATCACAAAAAATTATAGGTATGCAGTTACACACAATAAAATTGAGGTCATAAGTGGAGCATTAATTATATCAAGAAAGATAATGTTAGTAAATAGAGTAAAAAAAATTAAAATAAAAACAAGAATAAAAGGTACCA
>USJA01000068.1 GCA_900554875.1 uncultured Clostridium sp.
AAAAATTATTATACAATAAATAAAAGATATTTTCTATATTCGCATTGAATTTTATCTAAAATTTATATATAATAATTTTAGATAATATGATGGTTAATTTAGCGTTTGTATAAAAAGGCAGTATTTATGTATGAATAACATTTTTATGGATGTAGACAAAAATTAGGAGAAAATTAAATAAGAATGGTTTGAATAGCACAGGAAGGAAAAATAGTATGAAAGAAATTGTAGTAAGAGTAGAATGTTTTAATCTAAAATATACTTTAGAGTGTGGACAGTGTTTTAGATGGAATAAACTAGATGAAAAGTATTATGTTGGTGTTATAAAAGATAGAGCTATAAAAATAAAACAAGAAGGGGATAAATTATATATATCTAGTAATAATATGTATAACTTACAAGAAGTTATTTTTGAATATTTTGATATAAATACAGATTATTCTAAAGTAGAAAAAAGAATATCGAAAATAGATGATAATGTAAATAATGCAGTAAAAAATACAAGTGGAATACATATATTAAATCAAGATTTTTTTGAAACTTTAATTTCATACATAATATCAGCTAATAATAATATTCCAAGAATTTCAAAATCAGTTAACTTGATATCTCAAAAATATGGTAAGAAAGTTATATTTGAAAATGAGGAATATTATTTATTTCCAACTCCAAATGAATTGAAAAATGTATCTGAAGAGGATTTTAAAAAGTGTGGAGTTGGATTTAGAGCAAGATATTTAAAGCATGCTGTAGAAGGAATTTTAAGTAAAAAAATAAATATTGAAAAATTAAAAGAGCTTCCAACAAATAAGTTAAAAATGGAATTATTAAAAATAATGGGTGTGGGACCTAAAGTTGCAGATTGCATATTACTTTTTTCATGCAAAAGAAGGGAAGTTTTTCCAATAGATGTGTGGGTTGAAAGGGTTATGACAAATCTTTATTTTAAAGATTATGGAAGAGCAATGAAGAAAAAAGAAATACTAGAATATGCAGAAAAATATTTTGGAAATGATGCAGGAATTGTACAACAACATTTATTTTATAATGTAAGAGAAGGATTAATATAATCAACATTACAAATAATTATTTTGTATATGCTATATAATTGTTTTAAATATAATATGCTTTTAAGTTACAATTATATGACATTATAACATGTTTTTTGATAATTTTGGAGTAAATTCATTTATTTAGGTTGACTTATTTATTTTTTTATGTTAAAATAATTTAGCATATATGGTTTAAAGAGACGTGGAGGTGTTTTTTTTATGAGAGAAAATGTAACTTTAGCATGTACTGAATGTAAACAAAGAAACTATGAAACTGAGAAAAATAAGAGAAATAATCCAGATAGAATAGAAAAAAGTAAATTTTGTAAATTTTGTGGTAAACATACTACTCACAAAGAAACAAAATAATTAAAGGAGAGAAAAAAATGGCTAAAGGATTTTTTAAAGGTGTAAAATCAGAATTAAAAAAAGTTGTATGGCCAACAAAAAAACAACTAATACATAATACTATTATGGTTGTAATACTAGTAGTTGCACTATCTGTTATTGTTTTAGGATTTGATATGATTCTAGAGTTCGCAGATGCAAAACTATGGAATATGATTGGCGGAAAAATTGGATAGTTACTAAATTATAAATTTAAGGAGCTGGTAGATTTGGAAAATGAGAACAATACTGATTTAGCACATTGGTACGTAGTATACACATATTCTGGCTATGAAAATAAAGTTAAAGTAACTTTAGAAAAATTGGTAGAAAATAGAGGTATGCAAGATAAAATCCAGGAAATCATTATACCTATGGAAGAAGAAATAGAAATAAAAGATGGAAAACAAAAAACATCTATAAAAAAAGTATTTCCAGGGTATGTCTTGATCAAAATGATAATGACAGATGAAACTTGGTATATTGTAAAAAATATTAAAGGTGTGTTTAATTTTGTTGGTGTTGGTGAGAAACCTTTACCACTTACTGAGAAAGAAATGCAAACTTTAGGAATAGAGGATATAATGAATCTTGATTTTGAAGTTGGTGACACAGTAAGAATTATAACAGAACCATTTTACAATTATACTGCAACAATTGAAGAAATCTTTAAAGATAAGAAAAGAGTTAAAGTTAAAGTTTCTATGTTTGGTAGAGAAACAACAGTTGATCTTGAATTTGATCAAATACAAAAAATATAATTAGTTTTTAAGTATATATAATATATTTAATATAATCCTATTTTAAGGAGGTGAAAATGATGGCAGATAAAAAAGTAACACACGTAGTAAAATTACAAATTCAAGCTGGTAAAGCTAATCCAGCACCACCAGTAGGACCTGCACTTGGACCAACTGGTATAAACATAATGCAATTTTGTAAAGACTTTAATGAAAAAACTGCAAAAGATGCTGGAACAATATTCCCAGTTATTCTTACAGTTTATGCTGATAAAACTTTTGAATATGTGTTAAAGACTCCACCTGCTGCAGAACTTTTAAAGAAAGCTGCTAAGGTTCAAAAAGGATCTGGAAAACCACATAAAGATAAAGTTGCAAAAGTAACAACTGCACAATGTGAAGAAATTGCAAAAACAAAAATGCAAGATCTTAACGCATCATCTCTAGAAACTGCTGTATCTATGATAAAAGGTACTGCAAGATCAATGGGGATCGAAGTTATAGATTAATTATGGGAGAACTATTAGTTCGTTAAAACCAAAGGAGGGAAAAACATGAGCAAAAGAATGGTTGAAGCAAATAAACTTGTTGAACCAGGTAAAATGTATGATGTTGCTGAAGCTATAGACCTAGCATTAAAAATGCCTAAAGCTAAGTTTGATGAAACTTTAGAAATGCATATTAGACTAGGTGTTGATGGTAAACAAGCAGATCAACAAGTAAGAGGAGTAGTTGTACTTCCAAATGGTACTGGTAAAACAAAAAAAGTTTTAGTTTTAGCAAGAGGAGATAAAGCTAAAGAAGCAGAAGCTGCTGGTGCAGATTTTGTTGGTGATGATGACATGATTCAAAAAATTCAATCTGAAAACTGGTTTGGATTTGATGTAGTTGTTGCTACACCTGATATGATGGCATCTTTAGGAAAAATAGCTAGAATCCTTGGACCAAAAGGTCTTATGCCAAATCCAAAAGCTGGAACAGTTACAATGGATGTTGCAAAAGCTGTAACAGAAATTAAAGCTGGTAAAATTGAATACAGATTAGACAAAAACAACATTGTACATTGTCCAATCGGTAAAGTATCTTTTGGAGCAGATAAACTAAAAGAAAACTATATGACATTATTAGATGCAATTGTAAAAGCAAAACCTGCAGCTGCAAAGGGAACTTATTTAAAATCAATTGCAATATCTACAACTATGGGTGCTGGTATAAGAATAAATCCAACATCTAAATAATTAAATATATTAAACCCTAGACAGTAGGTGGCAAGTCCACAATTCCTACCGAGGTTATATAAAAAGAATAGAACGGAAATGTTTCTTATCTTAGACTATAACCTTTGGGTGTCTAGATAAGAAATTTTTATTTTAAGGAGGTGTCATAAAAGTGCCAAGTGAAAAAATATTAAACGCTAAAAAAGAGCAAGTAAAAAATCTTGCTGAAAAATTTAAAAAAGCAAAAATGATTGTACTTTCTGATTATAGAGGTATAAACGTTGCTGATGATGCAAAATTAAGATCTGAAATTAGAGAAAATAACTGTGAATACATGGTTGTTAAAAATTCTATAATATCTCATGCTGCTAAAGAAGCTGGTATAGAAGGATTAGATGCAGTTCTTGAAGGACCAACATCTGTAGCTATAGGATATGATGATTATATTGCACCAGCTAAAGTAGTAAATAACTATGCTAAAGATAGTGATTTTTACAAAATCAAAGCAGGTGTAATGGATCAAAAGATGATTGATGTTGCTGAAGTTAAAAAACTTGCAACTCTACCATCAAAAGAAACTCTATATGCTATGCTTGCATCAGCATTACTTGGAAATATACGTAATCTTGCTGTTGTTCTTGATCAAACAAGACAAAAAAAGGAAGAAAATGCGTAATATAAAAATAATTAATAATGATTTTTAAGGAGGAATTTAAAATGGAAAAAATCGAAAAATTAGTAGAAGAAATCGAAAAATTATCAGTAATTGAGCTTTCTGATTTAGTAAAAGCTATTGAAGAAAAATTTGGAGTATCTGCAGCTGCTGCTGTTGTAGCTGCTGGAGCAGGTGCTGGAGCTGCTGCTGGAGCAGAAGAAAAGACAGAATTTAATGTAGTATTAAAAGATGCTGGAGCATCTAAAATTGCTGTTATCAAAGCAGTAAGAGAAGCTACTGGATTAGGACTAAAAGAAGCTAAAGATTTAGTTGATTCAGCTCCTAAAGCAGTAAAAGAAGGAGTATCTAAAGAAGATGCTGAAAAATTAGTAGCTACTTTAACAGAAGCTGGTGCTACTGTAGTAATGGAATAATATATTATTTCATAAATTTAAAGAGAATCAATGTAATGTTGATTCTCTTTATTTGACATTATATTAAAAATATAGTATTATATAATTTCTAAGTATTAAAGAAAGAAAGAAAAAAATGTCTTTTATATTAGGATTTCTAGGTGTAATTTTAGGTATATTTGTATCGTTATTTTTAATAGTCTTTATTATACTAAAAAAAATACAAAAGGCAGCTGGAATATCTGGTGTAAACCCAATTACTTCTCTTAGAAATTTTTCAAAAGAGACAGAAATTTCAAATAGTACAACACCTAAAAGTGTAAATGCAATGACTACTCTAGTAGAGCCTCAAATATTAATTTATTTCCATGATTTTAATAAAGAAATATTATATTCAAAAATAGAGTCTGATTTAAAAACAATATTTAATAGTATAGAAAATTTAAACTATGAAAAATGTTTAGAATTAGAATTAATACAAAATTCACTTGAAAAAGAGATTCAAGATTACAAAGAACAAGGGGTAGTTATAAAATACGATAATATTGTTTTTCATAGACATGGAATTAAATCATATTTAAATGCTGATGGAATGGCTACAATTACTACTTCATCTTCTGTTGAATATAACTTTTACGATAGCAGGAGAAAAGATAATAGTAGTTATAAAACTCAAACTAGGTATACTTGTAAGTATGTTTATATATATGATTTATCTAAGTTACCCCAAAATTCAGGAAAGGAAACATTTATACTTAATTGTCCTAATTGTGGAGCACCTTTAGTTAATTTAGAGAAAAGAGAGTGTGTATACTGTGGCTCACATTTAGAGGAAATAAATTTAAAAACATGGAAATTATCATCATATATAGATGATTTTGTAATTAAAATATAAATATTGTATTCTTATTAAATGTATTTACATAAGTTGAGAAAAATGATATAATAAATATATGTATGGGGGCGTTAGGTTTCGACGGACATGCAAGAAGTATAATAAGCGAGTAGTGGACTCCCGTTGGCCACTTTAATCATCGGGAAATAAATTTAAACGCTGATAGAAATGAATTAGCATTAGCTGCCTAAGTTGCGGCTATGTCTTGTACAGCTTTGCTAGAGGGCAGTATAAAGGCATCAAACTATCTAGCTTACGAATCTAATCTTTAGTCTAAGATTAGAGGGTATTTTAAGACTACACTACTTATCTTTTTTGTAAATACTTGGGATAGGTAGCAAGATTTAAGTATTTACTACACTCGTAGAAAGTTATATGAAAGGTGCTCGGACATGGGTTCAATTCCCATCGCCTCCACCAATGGTTTATCTGTTTGTACTAACAGATAATTTTAAAATCAATTAGAAATGATTGATTTTTTTGTATAATAGGAAAGTCGTCATATTGAAATTACCATGCCAAAATTTTTATAGCACTTTTTAAAAAATATATAAAAAAGTAGTCCAAACCAAGATTACTTATAGAACTAAATTACTAAAATA
>USJA01000069.1 GCA_900554875.1 uncultured Clostridium sp.
TATCTTTATCTTTAAAAGTACTTTCAAAATCAAAAACAGTATGTGCTATAGCTATATCTTTTATATTAAAAGTATACTCTTTTTCTAAAGATTCAATAACAATATTATTTTCATCATCTATGCTTTTTAAAATCCCAGTAATTTCTTTTTTACCATCTAATTTCTTGTATAGTTTAACATATACTTCATTTCCTATATATTTCTTATACAACTTTTTATTTTTTAGCTGTCTCTCAAGACCTGCAGATGAGACTTCTAAAACATATTCCTTATCAATATTTTTATCTATGTCGTCTTCAATTTTTCTACTTATTTTTTCGCAATCGTCAACTGAAATATTTTCATTTAATTTATCAATAACAACTCTTAAAATGTTATTATCTCCTTCTTTTACAAATTCCACATATTCAAGTTCAAATCCCTCTTCTTCAATCTTTGGATTTATTTGCTTTTCAATATTTTCTAATTTCATATTTTTCTCCTACTTAAACTTAAGTGAGAGGATTGTTCACCCTCTCACTTGTCATACAGTACTTATATTATACTACAATTTTATACCAATTGCAATACTTTTATACATTAATTTTACATATTTCTATTTATTTTACAAAGTTATTTCTCCATCACTGCAAATAATCTTTTTTATACTCGTATTTCCAGCTTTCCATCCAGTTGATTTTCCCAAAATATTATTCCATTGTTCTTTTGTTCCTAAATATGTTATACTTTGTATCTTATTACATGAAAGGAATATTTGATCAGACCAACTACCTACATTACTACCTATAGTTACCTTTTCTAGTTTTCCTGAACCATAAAAAGTTAATCTCCCTAATTTATTTGCATTTACAGTTATCTCCTCTAAATTTGAACAAAATCCAAATGCACTATTTTCAACACTTTCTACTGTATCTGGTATATTAATATTCTTTAAGTTTACACATTTATAAAAAGCACTTTGACCTATTTCTTTGACATTATTAGGAATTGTATATGTATCACCTGTTTTCCCAGTTGGATAAGCATATAATTTTGTTCCATCTTTCGAAAATAGTATTCCATCTTTAACCATATATTTACTATTATCTTCATTTATTTTTATCTCTTTTAATGATGATGATGTATGTAAATTCTCATTACTTACATTTAAATTATCAGATAATATTGTTAAGTCACTTAAGTTATTACATGAAAGGAATGTTTGATCTAGCCAACTGCTTACATTTTTGCCTATAGTTACCTTTTCTAGTTTTCCTGAGCCATAAAAAGTTAATCTTCCTAATATATTTGCATTAATTGTTGCTTTCTCTAAATTAGAGCAAAATCCAAATGCACTATTTCCAACTCTTTCTACTGTATCTGGTATATCGATAAATTTCAAATCAGAGTTATAAAAAGCATAATCTCCTATCTCTTTTATATTATTTGAAATTGTATATGTATCACCTAATTTTCCAGTTGGATAAACATATATTTTTGACCCGTCTTTTGAAAACAATATTCCGTTTTCTACCATATATTTATTATTGTCTTCGTTTACCTTTATTTCTTTTAAAGATGACTTTGTGGTTAGATTATTGTTGCCTACATTTAAAGTTTCAGATAAGATTGTTAAATCATCAAATTTATCACATGAAAAAAATATCTGATCAGCCCAACTACTGACATTTTTACCTATAATTACTTTTTTTAATTCTGAACAACCTTGAAATGTTAATTTTTCTATATTTTGTGCATTACAACTTACTTGTTTTAAATTAGTACAATTCCAAAAAGCTTGAGATCCAATGTTTTTTATATTATCAGTTATAATAATGCTTTTTAGAGTTTTATTTTCCTTAAATGCTTGTGATTTTATTTTAGTTACAGCCTTGCCATTATGCTCTTTTGGAATCGCAATTTTTGAAACATTGCACTCTCCAATTCCTGAAACCTCATAAGCAACAATATTTGATTCATCATTTGTTTCTTTTCCTGATGAATCTAGTCCTATAAAAGCTAAATTATTATTTGGTAAATAATATTCTGCTACTACTTGCATATCTTGCGTTATATTTCCTTCTAATCTCTCACTTATTCTAATATATCCATCTATTTCTGGTAACTCAATAGAATAATAATTATCTAGTACTGCAATATTCATATCTTCTTTTATTTTATTTTCATCTTGATCTACAAATTTAACTGTTAATGTTTTTGACATATAGACTCCTGAATTTAATAGCCATTCTTTTTCCTTTTCATCACTGCCAATATATGCTATCATATCATCTTTTATTGCAAGTTTTCCTTCATACTTTTTTTTGAAATCTGGTACATACGTATATACCGAATTTTTACTTCCATCCTTTGTATATTGTTTTGCATTTATTTTTTCATTTCTATCACCTTGCATGTTCATATATTCTTTGCCTATATACATATTTAACTCATCTTGAAAAGCTCTTACATCCTCTTTAAAAGCAGCTTCTTTCGCACTTGATATTGGATTATTTTCACTTATACTTAGTATTACTGTAGCTGCCAATATTATTATTACAATTATTGTTACAATCAATACAATTAATGAAATTCCTTTTTTCATATTTAGTCCTCTCTTTTTTATTAGTTTAACATATCCAATATCTTTTTTCTATATTTTTATATAAAATTATGCATTTTTTAATATATTAATACATTTTGCATTTGCTATTTCAATTCTATTACATAGATTAATAATTGTTTTACTTATTCGTGGATATTCTTTTTTTATTTTTTCTATATCTTCATTTCTTATTATAATATCCTGAATTACTATATTTAGTATATCATGTATATTTTTACACTCTTTTAAGTTTATTTTTATACTCATATAAGTAGCAATTTTTTCCCCTAATCCTAATCCTTTTACATTTTTCTTTCTATTATTCATCATGCCTATTACCGATTGAATTAAATTTTGATATATTACTAAAATTTCTTTTAAAGATTTTTCTAACGTATCATTATTTTCTTGTATTTTTTTTATTCTTATTATTGTTTCCTTTATCATAAGTAAATCTTGATAAATTCTATCTAAAAGTTCTAATTCTAATTTTATCTCTCTCATATCCTCACCTTTTTTTATATTTTCCATATCAAAAATTATTATACAAATATAAAGGAAAAATGCAATCGAAAATCGATTGCATTTTATTTAAGGAAGGGGTGCTAAAAAGAATGATCAACCTTTAATACACCGTATATAACTGCAAATTTAAAAAAAATCATATTTATTCTTAGGCTCGGCAAACAAATGGATTTTATTAAAAATGCAGTTTATATATTTAATCATACAAAGTATGAATTAAATCAAAAAAGAAAGTTTTCTTAAAAATATTGTTGTTTATTAAGTATCTACATTATACATAATTTTTCATGCTTTGTCAAGCTTTTTTTACTGAAAAGCCAAATTTTCCTATTTTTTCTCCTAATTTAAAGTATTCACCATGAGAATATGAAATTAAATTACATTTTGAAAGATCGAATTTACCCTTTTCATCAATATATTTATCATCAACATTAACAGATACTACTTCTGCTAAAAACATATCATGTGATCCAAGTTCTTTTATTTCTGTAACTTTACACTCTATATTTACTGGACTTTCTTTAATTAATGGTGCATGTATTACATTTGCCTTTTCTTTTGTCAAATTCATAGATTTAAATTTATCCTCTTTTCTACCTGATTTTACACCACAATAATCGGTAGCATATGCAAGTTTCTCTGGAACAAGATTTATACAAAATTCGCCTGATTTCTTTATAATATCATAAGAAAATCTTTCTTTTCTTACTGATATATATGTCATTGCTGGATCAGAACACACTGTACCAGTCCATGCAACTGTAAATACATTATCCTTTGTACCATCTGAAGATGTAACTAAAACTACTGGAACCGGATTTAAAATTACCGCTGGTTTCCATACTTGTTTTGCCATAATATAACCTCTTTTCTATCTATATTCAAACACCCCATAGGTGCTTGTTACCTCATCTTTAAAAAGATTTATTCGTGGTGGAATAAATGTAAAAATAACAAACATAAGAAAAATCGCTATAACTAAATATTTTGATATTTCTTCATATTTTACATTGATTTTTTTACTTGTAATTTCCTTATATCCTAAAACTTGTGCAATTAAAATTGCTACAAAAAATATTAATATGTCTACCCATAATATGTGTGTCCCTAATAAACATGTATAAGTATAATACGATACAGTTATAAAGGAAATAACTGTAACAAGTTTTACAAGAAGTGATGACCATAAATTTTCTCTTCTAAATTTTAATGTTATAAACTCAATAAAAGTCCACAAAAACATTGGCATTACTGCGATTTTTAAATGTTCCCATATACTCTCATTTACAGCACTAAACGGTGCAATTATTATACAATTTCCAAAAAATTCATATGCAAAATGAAGAAGTGTTCCAATTAAAGAAATCGCAAAAAATCCTATAATGTATAACATTTTTTGTAATTTAAAGTCTCTAATTTTTTCCTCTTTTATATTTAGGCTATAATTATTAGAAGAATTAACTTTGGTATTATTACCACTTTTTTTCATAAAACAGTACCCCTATATTTATTATATGAGTATTGCCTATATATATTCATGAAAAAATTATGCCTTCTTTAATATTTTTCTAAATCCTCTTCTTATCTTTTTTAATATTGGGAGAATATACCTATACGCAAAGTACATTGGGGCACTATATACCTTATCAATTTCACCAATATAATTTGTAATCCCACTTTCCTTACAAAATCCAACCTTAAATTTATACAATCCATTATTTTTGTCTAGATGTAAAATTCCTCCAAAATTGTATAACTTACATCCTTTTTCAATCGCCCATTTTATCATTTCAGATTGCATTGCGTAATTTGGCATTAGGTTTCTTTTTTCGTTGCTACTTGCTCCATATAGATAAAACATTTCCTCTCCATATGTTATAGCTATAGCTGCTGATAAATCTACACCATCTGCACTTGTAACATACACCCTCAGGTGATTTTCATCATAAGCATCTAGCATACTTTTAAAATATTCATATGCTCTTTTACCTATTTTATCTCTCTTAGTTGTTATCTCATATAACTTATAGAAAACTTTAAGATCGTCTTCACTGTGAGAATACCTTACTGTAACTCCTTTTCTTGCAGATAATCTTATATTATACCTTGTTTTTTCAGCAAATCCTTTCATAAGTTCATCATAAGATTTGTTTTCTAAATTTAATACAGCCTCATGTACTGGTTGTATTAATTCATCATGATCAGGATTGGTTCCAGATGTTCTAAATCCATTTGAAATATATAATTTATTTAACTCTTCTGAAAATTCAATCTGTGGATCAAATTTTAACATAGCTACTTTATATTTTTTTATAAGTGGCTGAGCCTCATTTATTAATTTCTTTATTGTTTCTATATCACCTGCATCACATACGGGACCACGTGGAGCATACATCATGTTATAACCTGCAATTTTCATACTTTGTATTAAAAGTAACATTGATGATGTAACATTTCCATTTTCTTCTAAATACACAATCTCACTTTTCCAATTTTTTTTGACCTTAGCCCATTCCATTACTTGTGTAAGTCTTGTGTACTTACTACTTTGTATATAATCCTTATACTTTTTTACTTCATCTTTGTTATTTAAATCTAAAATTGGCATTTTTATCCCTACACTTTCTCTATATTTTGACCTTCCTTTGTATCTTTTACAATATATCCTAACTCTTTTAGCTTATCACGAAGTTCATCAGATTTTTCAAAATTTTTACTTTCTCTTGCATCTTTTCTTTCTTTTAATATTAATTTAATATCTTCTGGTATGTCAATATCCTCTTTATAATTTTTATCTAAGATCGGAAGAGCA